>JAITWU010000166.1 GCA_031285115.1 Azonexus sp.
AGGATCGAAAACCACGGTGGCTCCAAGTTCCTCCCCGTTGCGAAGCAATGGGGAGGGGGACCATGCGAAGCATGGTGGAGGGGTAGGCGAGCGCGAAGTCATGATGGCTTATTCACGGGCAAATTCTCAGCACTGCCTTGAAATTACAGGGAATTTGATGCTCTGGCCCTGGATGATCGCCTGAATGCCTTTGGCATTTACTCAATATCGGCAATCATTTCCGACCGCCGCCCAAAGCCCCTCTTCCCCGGCCCCTCTCCGTCAAGAGAGAGGGGAGTATCGCCTAACTGACGACGTAGTCAGCGCCAGCGGTGGCGATCAGCAGGCCCTTTTCGTTTTCCAGACGCATCTGCACTGAAGCGATGCGACCGCCCAGGCGCGTCACTTGCCCGGTTGCGGTAAAGGTTTTGCCGATGCCCTGGCGCAGGTAAGAGGTGTGCAGGCCGATGGTGCCGACATGGGCGAAACGGTGGGCGACCTGCTCGGCGCTCTCGTCATGGAATTTTTCGCCAATGCTGACGGCCACTGCCAGGCCGCCGACCGTATCGAGGGCGGTGGCAATGACGCCGCCGTGCAGGCGATTGTGCAGATACTGGCCGATCAGTTCCGGGCGCATGTCGAAGGCCAGTTGCGGCGCGGCGGGCGCCAGTGAAACGACGCGCAGGCCGATCATCGCGTTGAAGCGCAGATGCTGCTCGAAGACCTCGCGCAGCATTGCCTCAAGACGCTGCTGTTCGGCAGCGGAACGCGGGGCGGAAAGTGATGAATCTGTCATAATCAAAATAAATGGCAAAAAAGATACAGTCAATTATCGGCGTCGCCTCCAGTCATGGTCAATCGTCGTCGCCTGTAATACGATTGCCACATACCCCTGTCACTGTTAGTGTTGCAACCTGGCCGAAAGATTCCGGTAGCGATGTCTCGGGCATCGCAAATTTATGCTATAAACATAAAATACCCCGTGCGAATTAAAATTATTACATTTAATAAATTTTGGCATATACTGCGGCGAAATTCGCTAAAAATGGAAAAGATATGAAGACAGTCTTTCTCGTCGATGACTCGGCAACCATTCTTCTCAGCATCTCGGGCATCTTGTCCAAGGCCGGTTACGCCACGGAGAAGGCCGCCAGTGCGGAAGAAGCGTTGAAGAAGTTGCAGGGCGGTCTGAAGATCGACCTGATGATTACCGACCTCAACATGCCCGGCATGAACGGCATCGACCTGATCAAGGAAGTGCGCAAGATGCCCGCCTACAAGTTCGTGCCGATCCTGTTTCTGACCACCGAGTCGCAGCAGTCGCGCAAGCAGGAAGCCAAGGCGGCGGGCGCTTCGGGCTGGATCGTCAAACCGGCGACTGCGGATGAACTGCTCAACACGATCAAACTGGTAGTGCGTTGAGCATGGACTACGCCCAATTTCTCAAGCGCACCGTGATCGTCGGCGGCATCATGACGCTGGCCATCGGCCTTGGCGTCTACCTGTTGTACGGGGCGTTCCATCGCGGCTTTGCCTCAAGCCCTATCGTCGATGCGCTGGGGGCAATGTTCATCGTCATCATCACCATTGCCGGTCAGCATCAGGTTTCCCGGCTCTTTTTCCGTGGCCCCAATCTGGGCATGGTGACCAACGACGATGACCAGAAGCGCCAGGATGCGCTCAAACAGGTGGCCGAAGAGGTCGCCGGTGAACTGACCCAGGTGCATGATTTCAATCAGGTCATGCGCAACCAGTTGCATGATGTCATCGCCAAAACCGAGCAGGCCGCTTTCGATATTGTCAGCCGCTTGCAGGCGATCGACGAAGTGGTGGTCAAGCTCGACGGCATGGTGCAGCAGACCGCCAACAACAGCGTTGAACTCGCCGCCGCCTCGGAAGCCCAGATTGCGCAGAATCATCAGACCATCGAGCAGATGAACGGTTACGTCAGCCGTCGCCAGAAAGAATCCCAGCAGGAGCAGGAACAGGTGACGCAGGTGGTGCACGAAGCCCGCTCGCTCGAATCGCTGGTGCAACTCATCAAGCATATTGCCGGGCAGACCAACCTGCTCGCCCTCAACGCCGCCATCGAGGCGGCGCGCGCCGGTGAAGCCGGGCGCGGTTTTGCCGTCGTCGCCGACGAGGTGAGAAAACTGTCGGGCGAGACGGAAAGCGCGGTGGTCCAGATCAGCCAGGGCATTTCCGCCGTCGCCGAACATATCGAAACGCAGTTCAAGGACAAGCTCTCGCAGGTCAATCAGGCCAAGGAACAGCAATTGCTCGAATCTTTCTCGAAGCAGATCAGCGAACTGGGCCGCAATTACGAAGAATCCATCCGCCATCAAACCGAGGTTTTGCGCAGCATTCTCGAAAGCAGCAAGCAACTCGCCAGTATGTTCATGGATGCGCAGGCCAGCGTACAGTTTCAGGACATCAGCCGCCAGCAGATCGAGCAGGTTATGGCGGCGCTGTCGCAGCTCGATGAACACGCCGGGCTGCTGGCCAAACGGCTGCGCGATTACGAGGACAGCAGCATCGCCTACGCGCCGATCACCAAGCATCTTGAAGACATGTACGGCAAATATGTGATGGACAGCCAGCGCATCGCCCACCACACCTCGTTGCAGTCTGCTGCCCCGGCGCAGCAGGCCGCGTCGTCGCGCATCGAACTCTTTTAGGAGGCCGTCATGTCCCCGCTGACCGTCGTCAATGATTTGACCATCTACCACGCCCTCGAACAGAAGCAGGTTTTGCTCGACGCGCTGGCGACAACTGATGATCTTGAATTGAATCTCGCCCAGGTCACGGAAATGGACACCGCCGGGCTGCAACTGCTCGTATTGCTCAAAAAAGAGGCGCAGAAGGCTGGCAAACGGGTGCGCATCGTCGCCCACAGCCAGGCCGTCAGCGCGATCATTGATTTTTGCAACATGGCCGCCGAGTTCGGCGATCCGCTGGTCATCCCGGCCCGCGAGACAGCCTGAGGAAACGTCAAATGGATGAAATCACCAGCGTCTTTGTTCAGGAAAGCCGTGAACAACTGGCCGAGATGGAAGCGGGCCTCCTGCGTCTGGAGCAGAATCCGGATGACGGCGACAACATCAACGCCATTTTTCGCGCCGCCCACACCATCAAGGGCGGTTCCGGCGTCGTCGAGTGTCACTTCATCGAAGCCTTTACGCACAATGTCGAGAACCTGCTCGACAATCTGCGCAATGGCGACCTCGCGGTCAGCCCGGAAATCGCCACGCTGCTGCTCGAATGTTGCGACCAGATGGCCGGTTTGATCGAGGTGCTGGCCGCCAACGCCAGCGCCCCCGACGCCGCCCTGACGGCCAGCGGCGAAGCCTTGACCGGACGCCTCAAAGCCTTTCTTGCCGCAGCCGCTGGCGGCGAGGCGGCGAGCGCCCTGCCGCTCGCCAGCGACCCGACGGTCGAGGTCGAAAGCTCCGGCGGCGGCATCGTCTTGAACGACAGTTGGCACATTTCCGTGCGCTTTGGCGAAAACGTCCTGCGCGGCGGCATGGACCCGCTTTCTTTCATTCGCTACCTCGCCACCCTGGGCGAGATTCTCGACATCGAAACCATCACCGACGCCATGCCCGCCGCTGCGGCGATGGACCCGGAATCCTGCTACATCGGCTTCGAGATCCAGTTGCAGACGCGCAGTTCCAAGGCCGACATCGAACAGGTTTTCGATTTCGTCCGCGATGAATGTGAATTGCGCATCCTCGCACCCAACAGCAAGCTCTCCGAGTACATCAAGCACATCAGGGAGTTGCCGGAAGACGCCATGCGCCTCGGCGAAATTCTCGTGCGCAGCGGCGCGCTGACCCAGGCGGAACTGGAAAACGGCCTCAAGGGGCAGCGGCAAAGCAGCGCCGAACCGCTATCCGCCGATGACGAACCGGCGCCGCCGCCGCCCTTGGGCGAAATTCTCGTCGATAACAAGGTGGTGCATCAGGAAGTGGTCAATGCCGCCGTCGCCAAACAGGCGCAGGTCACTGACAAAAAAACCAAGGAAGCCCGCCTCGTCCGCGTCCAGGCCGACAAGCTCGACCAGTTGATCGACCTGGTCGGCGAACTGGTCATTGCCGGGGCCTCGGCCAACCTGCTGGCGCAGAAGTCGCGGCAGACCGATCTGGTCGAAGCTACCTCGGTGCTCTCACGGCTCGTCGAAAATATCCGCGATTCGGCCCTGCAACTGCGCATGGTCCAGATTGGCGAAACCTTCAACCGCTTCAACCGCGTCGTCCGCGATGTCTCGAAGGAACTGGGCAAGGAAATCGAACTCGCCATCAGCGGCGCTGAAACCGAACTCGACAAAACCGTCATCGAGAAAATCGGCGACCCGCTCATGCACCTTGTGCGCAATTCGCTCGACCACGGCATTGAGCCGGTCGCCGTCCGTCTGGAGCGCGGCAAACCGGCCTGTGGCCGCGTCTCGCTCAACGCCTACCATGATTCGGGCAGCATCGTCATCGAAATCAGCGACGATGGCGGCGGTCTGAACAAGGAAAGAATCACCGCCAAAGCCATCGAGCGCGGCCTCATCGCCGCCGACGCCACGCTCTCCGACAATGAGATCAACAACCTCATTTTTGAAGCCGGGTTCTCGACCGCCGACAAGGTTTCCAACCTTTCCGGGCGCGGCGTCGGCATGGATGTCGTGCGGCGCAATATCCAGTCGCTGCGCGGCACCGTCGATGTCCGCTCGGTCGAGGGCGAGGGTTCGGTATTCACCATTCGCCTGCCGCTCACGCTTGCCATCATCGACGGCTTCCTCGTCGGCGTAGACAAAGCCGCCTACGTGATTCCGCTCGATACCGTGGTCGAGTGCATCGAACTTGGCTCTCAGACAGCCGAGCGCAATTTTCTCAATCTGCGCGGCGAGGCCCTGCCTTTTATCCGTCTGCGCGAACTGTTCGAGGTTCCCGGCGCGCCGCCGCCGCGCGAAAGCATTGTCGTCGTGCAATTTGCCGGGCAGCGCGCGGGCATCGTCGTCGATCAGTTGATGGGCGAATTCCAGACCGTCATCAAGCCGCTCGGCGTCATGTTCCGCCATCTGCGCGGCATCGGCGGCTCAACCATTCTCGGCAGCGGCGAAGTAGCCCTGATTCTCGATGTCGCCGCCCTGGTTCACACCGTCACCCGCAACGAGCAGCAACAGCTTTTACCCGGCCGCAGCCATCCGGCGGCGGTCACTCACCACCCTTCCCACTCGCTTTCCCAGCATTGATACGAGGATAGAAAAATGTTCAAAAACCTGAAACTTGGCGTTCGCCTCGGCATCGGCTTTGGCTTTGTGCTGATCCTGCTCGTCGTCATCGCCACCATCTCCCTCCTGCGCATTGGCGACCTCGATGGCCGGATCGGCCAGATCGCCAACGAAAACCTGCCGAAACAAATCACCGCCAGCGAAATGATCGGCCAGATGAACAACATCTCGACCGCCATCCGCAGCGTGCACATCCTCATGGACCCGGTCAAGAAAAAGCCTTACGAGGACATCATCGCCTCCTCGATCAAGGTGGTCGACGAGAAATTGGCCGTCCTCGACAAGCTGATAACGACCGAAAAGGGCCGCAAGCTCCTCGCTGACGCCCAGGCGAAACTGAAGCTCTATGAAGAAGACATCGCCAAATTCCGCGAACAGGCCAAGGATAATCACGACGAATTGAACGTCGCCCTGATTTTCGGCAGCCTGGAAAAAAACGAGAACGACGCCACCGACGCCGTCAGCGCCATCGTCGAGCTGCAAAACGAAGTGACCCGGGAGAGCGCCAAGGAAGCCGCCGAAATCGCCGCCAGCGCCAAAACCCTGATCCTTGGTCTGGCCGGGGCCGCCATTGTGCTCGCCCTGATTTTCGCCTTCTTCATCACCCGTTCGATCACCCGGCCAATCAATGAAGCCGTCGCCGCCGCCAGCCGTCTTGCCGAGGGCGACCTGACCGTTCGCATCGAATCCGACAGCAAGGATGAAACCGGCCAGTTGATGAGCGCCTTGCAGAACATGATCGCCCGCCTGACGCAGATCATCACCGATGTCAAAACCGCCGCCGATAACCTGACCAACGCCGCTGGTCAGGTTTCTTCGACGGCGCAGACCCTGTCGCAATCTTCCAGCGAACAGGCGGCTTCGGTCGAAGAAACGACCTCGTCGATGGAACAGATGACCGCCTCGATTGCGCAAAACACCGAAAACGCCCGCGTCACCGACGGCATGGCCTCCAAGGCCGCGCAGGAAGCCGCCGAAGGCGGCTCCGCCGTGACGCAGACGGTCGAGGACATGAAGAGCATCGCTGGCAAGATCGGCATCATCGACGACATTGCCTACCAGACCAACCTGCTCGCCTTGAACGCCGCCATCGAAGCCGCCCGCGCCGGCGACCACGGCAAGGGCTTCGCCGTCGTCGCCGCCGAAGTGCGGAAACTCGCCGAGCGTTCGCAGGTCGCCGCGCAGGAAATCGGCGATCTCGCTTCTTCCTCGGTCAAACAGGCCGAGCGGGCGGGTTCGCTGCTCTCCGGCATGGTGCCGACCATCCGCAAGACTTCCGACCTCGTTCAGGAAATCGCTTCCGCCTCCAGCGAGCAGTCTTCCGGCGTCGCCCAGATCAACGGCGCGATGGGCCAGTTGAATCAGGCCACCCAGCAGAACGCCTCGGCTTCTGAAGAACTCGCGGCCACCGCCGAAGAACTCGGCGGCCAGGCCCAGCAACTTCAGCAGACCATGACTTTCTTCCGCCTCGACGGCAACCAGCGCGCCGCCCACCAGAGTTTCGCGCCGCCGCCCGCCCGCGCCGCTGCCGCCGCCAAGCCGCGCCCGGCGGCCAGCCAACCCATCGCCGCCAAGATCAACGAGGGCGATTTCGAGCGCTATTGAGGAGCCGTCATGGGACAAATCGTGCAAGCCGGGCCAGCCCGCTCAGGCGCAATGACCGGCGCGGTCGTTGCCGCCAGCGCCGCGCCCGCCCAGTATCTGACCTTTACCCTCGGCGGCGAGATGTTTGGCGTCGGCATTCTGAACGTCAAGGAGATCATCGAATTCGGCAATCTCACCGAAATCCCGATGATGCCGACCTTCATCCGTGGCGTCATCAACCTGCGCGGCGCGGTCGTTCCGGTCATCGACCTGGCCGCCCGCTTCGGCGGTAAAAGCACCGAGGTCGGCCGCCGCACCTGCATCGTCATCGTCGAGGTGCCGGATGAAGACGCCCGCCACGACATCGGCATCATTGTCGATGCGGTGTCGGAAGTGCTCGAAATCGCTGGCAGCGACATCGAGCCGCCGCCTTCTTTCGGCGCTCGCATTCGCGCCGATTTCATTCAGGGCATGGGCAAGGTCGCGGGCAAGTTCGTGATTCTGCTGGAGATCAACAAAGTGCTGTCGGTCGAAGAAATCGCGCTTCTCACCAGTTCGGAAATCACCGCCGAAGCGGCAGGGCAGGCGGCGACCAACTGACCGGATGGCAATCCGCCCCCCATCATGGATGACTACAGCCAGAGACCGACCCGGGAACTCGAACACCAGGCCCATGTGATCCATGCTGGCGAGTGGGCGATCGAATCGGAACGGCCACTCGCGACCCTGCTCGGCTCCTGCATCGCCGTCTGTCTGTTCGACCCGAAATTGCGGCTGGGCGGCATCAATCACTTCATGCTGCCGAAAATGACCCGGGGCGCGAACCGTATGGTCGACACCCTGCTGGCTGGCAACTACGCCATGGAATCGCTGGTCAACGCCCTCTTGCAGCGCGGCGCCCGCAAGGCGCGGCTGCAAGCCAAAGCCTTCGGCGGCGGCAGTATCGTCAATGTCGGCGGCGGCCAGAACATCGGCCAGCAGAATGCCGAATTTACCCGTGGCTGGTTGCAGCGCGAGAACATTCCGCTGCTCGCTTCCGACTTTCTCGGGCCGTGGTCGCGCAAGGTGCTGTTCCAGCCCCAAACCGGCGATGTCTGGTGCCGCCGCTCGGCAACCAGCATGACGACTGCCGAAGACATCGCCCGCGAAGAAGCGATCTACGCAGCCAAACTGGCCGAACGGCAAAAATCCGCCAGCAAGAAAATTGAGTTGTTCTGATGAGCGAATCGCCCCCCATCACCGATCAGGAATTCGCCCTGTTCCGCGATCTCATTTACCAGATCACCGGCATCAGCCTTTCCGACGCCAAAAAGGTGCTGGTCGTCGGGCGTCTGGCGCGGCGGCTACAGTTCTACCAACTCGGCAGCTTTCTTGACTATTACCGTCTGGTGACCGGCGGCCAGTATCCGAACGAGCGGCAGATCATGGTCGATCTGCTGACCACCAACGAAACCTATTTTTTCCGCGAACCCAAGCATTTCGATTTTCTGCGCGACCAGATTCTCAAAAAGCGCAACGGCAACGGCGTTTTCCGCATCTGGAGCGCCGCCTGTTCGAGCGGCGAAGAGGTCTACACGCTGGCTATGACGCTCGCCGAAAATCTGCTTGGCGTGCCGTGGGAAGTGCTCGGCTCCGACATCAGCACGCGCGTGCTCGAAAAAGCCGCAGCCGGGCATTACTCGCTGGCGCGCACCGAGGGCATTCCGCCCGGCTTCATGAGCAAATACTGCCTGAAGGGCGTGCGCTCGCAGGCGGGCACCTTCCTCATCGCCCCCGAAATCCGCCGCAATACCCGCTTCTGCCAGATCAACCTGATGCAGCCGGTGGAAACCGGCATCGGCCAGTTCGAGGCGATTTTTCTGCGCAACGTCATGATCTACTTTGATGCGCCGACCAAGACCAAGGTGGTGCACAACCTCCTCACCCGGCTCAAACCCGGCGGCCATCTGTTCATCGGCCATTCGGAAACGCTCAATGGCATTACCGACCGCGTGCAGGCGGTGGTGCCGACGGTCTATCGCAAACCATGAAGCCGCGACCAGACGCCTGGCCGACCGCTCAAAACCCCGGCGCGGCAAGGTTTGTCCAGCCTTTGCAGCGGGCCGCGATAGCCGTATCATGAGTCCCTATGGCTAAAAAAATCAAAGTTCTACTCGTCGACGATTCGGCTCTCGTGCGCCAGGTCATTTCAAAGGCGCTGGCAGCCGACCCCGGCATTGAAGTGATCGGCACCGCCTCCGACCCGCTCTTTGCGATGCAGAAAATGAAGGCGCTGTGGCCGGATGTGCTGGTCATCGACATCGAAATGCCGCGCATGGACGGCATCACCTTCTTGAAAAAAATCATGGCCGAGCACCCAACGCCGGTCGTGGTCTGCTCCTCGCTCGCCGAACAGGGGGCGCAGGCGACTTTTGAGGCGCTCTCGGCCGGGGCCGTGTCGATCATCACCAAGCCCAAGGTCGGCCTCAAGGATTTTCTCGAAGACGCCGCCAACGACATCGTGCACGCCGTGCGCAGCGCCGCCCGCGCCAACCTGCGGGCGATTCACGCCAGCACGGCGGCGGCGCTCAATCCGCCCAAGCTGACCGCCGACGCCATGCTCGCCCCGGCCAGCAACCGGGCGCTCACCCGCACCACCGATCAGGTCGTCGCCATCGGCACCTCGACCGGCGGCACGCAGGCGCTCGAAGCCGTTTTGACCCGGCTGCCAGCGACCACGCTGGGCATGGTCATCGTCCAGCACATGCCGGAAAAATTCACCGGCATGTTCGCCCAGCGCTTGAACGGCCTGTGCCAGATCGAAGTGCGCGAAGCCAAAAACGGCGACCGGGTGATCCCTGGCCGGGCGCTGATCGCCCCCGGCGGACGGCACATGATGTTGCAAAGAAACGGCGCGCAATACGTCGTCAACGTCGCTGACGGGCCGCTGGTCAATCGCCACAAACCCTCGGTGGATGTGCTTTTTCGCTCGGTCGCCAAATTTGCCGGGGCCAACGCGCTCGGCATCATCATGACCGGCATGGGCGACGACGGGGCGCGCGGGATGAAAGAAATGCACGACGCTGGCGCCCGCACCGTCGCCCAGGACGAAGCCAGTTGCGTCGTTTTCGGTATGCCGAAAGAAGCCATCAAACTCGGCGGCGTCGACCAGACCATGTCGCTGGAGCAGATTCCGGCGGCCATCATCAGTTACGGCAGAGGACATCACTAGAGAGGGGTTCCATCTATGAATGCTCAGGCCGCGCTGGAAGCCATCGTCGCCGACGCCGTTCGCGGCAATATCGTCTTTCCCACCCATGCCGACATCGCGCTCAGGGTGCGGCGTCTGCTCGATGATCCCGACTGTCCGGCTGAACAGTTGAGCCGCCTGGTTGCCGCCGAGCCGATGCTCACTGCCCACGTCGTCGCCATCGCCAATTCGGCGGCCTACAATCCCGCTGGCCGCAAAGCCAGCGACGTGCGCAGCGCCGTCACGCGCCTTGGCTTCAACACCCTGCGCAGTCTCACCGCCGCTGTCATCGTCCGCCAGATGGCGAGCCTGCCCGTCCGTTCGGAATATCGCGCCCTCGCCGCCCGGCTGTGGCAGCACTCGGCCCATGTCGCGGCGTTATCGCGCGTCATCGCCGCCCGCGTCACCCATCTCGACCCGGAAGTCGCTTTTTTCGCGGGCATCGTGCACGAAATCGGCGGCTTTTACCTGATTGCCCGCGCCGACGCCTTCCCCGGCCTTTTGGACAGCAGTCTGGAGCATTGGCTGGGCGAGCACGAGGCGACTGTTGGTCGCTCCGTGCTGACCGCGCTGGATGTGCCGGAAACCGTGCGCCAGGCCATCGACGCCCTGTGGGAAGGCTATCTTTCGCTGCCCGCCAGAAGCCTCGGCGACACCCTGCTCCTCGCCGACCAGTTGACGCCGGTCGAATCCCCCCTCGCCGAACTCTCCGGCATGGGCAACCGGGGTTTGCTGGCCGACATCAACCAGCAGGTCGACGGCGAAGAATTGCGCACCATCCTCGCCGATTCAGCCAATGAAGTGGCAACCCTGATCGCCGCGCTGCACGCCTGATTCCATTTTCAGATCAAGCGAGTACGCGAAGACGAAGCGCAGACAGTGCTGTCGCACGGCAAGCGAAGTCGACAAAGTAATCGTTTGATCTGGAAATGGAATGAGAAAAAAAGGCGACGGATCAACCGTCGCCGAAAGGATGCCCGCAGGGAGAGCAGGCATCGGGGAAGGCGGCGTTACCGGCGGCGCGGCGGCGGCGCATCCGTACAGGAACCATGCGCGATTTCCGCCGCCAGACCGATGGTTTCGCCAAGGGTCGGATGCGG
>JAITWU010000177.1 GCA_031285115.1 Azonexus sp.
CCCAAGACGGTTTTCGAGCTTCAATATATGACTTTATTTTCGAGAAGATTAGTAACAGCCATATTTCAGACTTCCAGCCGATCCAGCAGTCTGGCCAGCGGTTTTAGCTGGACATAGCGGCTGGCGGTTTTCTTCGCGTAGGTTATGAAGCGCGGCAGGTCGGTGATGTATTTGTCTTTGCCGTCGCGGTAGTTGAGGCGGCAGAAGATGCCGAGGACTTTGAGGTGGCGTTGCAGGCCCATCAGTTCGTATTCGCGCCAGAAGGCGCCGAAATCTTCGCGCACCGGCAGTTTGGCGGCGCGGGCTTTTTCCCAGTAGCGGACGACCCAGTCGAGTTCCTGTTCTTCTTCCCAGGAGATGAAGGCGTCGCGGAAGAGGGAGACGAGATCGTAGGTGATGGGGCCATAAACGGCGTCCTGAAAGTCGATGATGCCGGGGGTGAGGGATTCGGCGCTTTCGACCACCATCAGGTTGCGCGGCATGAAGTCGCGGTGGGTGAAGACTTTGGGCTGGCCGAGGGCGGCGTTGATGAGGAATTTGAAAGTGCGGTCGAGCATCAACTGATCGTCGTCGCTGGGTGGCAGACCGAGGTGGCGAGTGAGGAACCATTCCGGGAACAGGTCGAGTTCGCGGCGCAGCAACGTGGCGTCGTAGGGCGGCAGGGTGGCGGCGGTCGAGGATCGTTGCCACTGGATCAACACGTCGAGCACCGGGCGGATCAGTGTGTCGGCGAGCGAGAGGTCGGCGTTGAGCGCATCGAGATAGCCGATGCGGCCTAAATCGGTGAGGACGAGAAAGCCGTTGTCGAGATCCTGATCGAGCACGCGCGGCGCGGCGAGGCTGGCTTTGGCGAGCAACCCGGCGACTTTGATGAAGGGGCGGCAATCTTCTTTTTCCGGCGGGGCGTCCATGAGGATGCGCGTCGTTCCGTCCGGCCAGGTGAGGCGGAAATAGCGGCGGAAACTGGCGTCGGCGGAGGCCGGGGCGATGGTGACGGCCTGGTTGGGAAAGCGGCTGGCAACCCAGTCGGTAACAAGTTGATCGCGTATCATCGGGCGGGCGCAGGTTGTGGTTGGTTCGTTGTAAAATGGCGCGATTCTAACACTTGGGCATCCGCCGTTCCGGTGCTGGCCCGCCGCTGAAGCCTTGATGCCCGGTCTTTCCCGTCCTCCGTTCGCTGTCACGACGCTCTGCTGCCTGCTCGCTGGTCTGCCCGCGGCTCAGGCGGCGGCTCAGGTGGCGGATCTGGCGTTCGATGGCCCGCTGGCGCTGAAGAAGGAGCGCCGTTTCAATGTAATGGCCGACAAGGATGCGCAGCCTTCATGGATCGGCATTGGCTTGGCGCCGCCGGTCAAAAACGGCGACAAGCGCCCGTTGTTTCTGATTGGCGAGCGGCTCGAAGGCGTGACCGATCAGACGGCAATCGTCGATGGCAATGTCGAAGCGCGTCAGGCGGGGTATCTGTTGTTTGCCGACCGCGTGCGCTACAAAATCCCTGATGATGAGATTGATGCGACCGGCCATGTCCGCCTGTTGCAGGATGGCGCGGTGATGGAGACGCCGTATTTGAAAATGCGTCTCGCCGACCAGATCGGTTATACCGAGCAGGTCAAATACAATATGGCGCGGATGGTCGAGAGCGAGTTTTATGCCAAAAAGATGACCGTCGTCCGGGTGGCGACCAGCGATTCTTCATCATCCGGCGCGCCGATGATGCTCAATGTGCCGAACAGCTACGGCCTGCCGACGGTGGCCCCGGCGCGTCGTCCGACGGAGGTGACGGGTCAGGCCGAGCGGCTCGATTTTGAAGGGGAAAACCAGTTCCGCTTCAGCCGCGCCACCTATTCGACCTGCAAACCGGGGCAGGAGGACTGGTATTTGCAGGCCGGGACGCTGCACCTCGACTACGACCGCGAAATCGCCGAGGTGCGCAATGCCACTTTGAAGTTCAAGGAAGCGCCGATTTTGTACCTGCCCATCGGCTCCTTCTCGATCAATGGCAAGCGCAAGTCGGGTTTTCTCAATCCTTCGCTATCGGCCTCGTCGAGAAACGGCCTCGATGTCAGTCTGCCGTATTACTGGAATATCGCGCCCAATTACGACGCCACCATCGAGCCGCGTTATATGGCCAAACGCGGCTTCCAGTTGGGCGGCGAGGCGCGTTACCTCGGCGCTAACTATCGGGGAATGACGCTCGCCGAATACATGCCCAATGACGATCAGACCGGCGAGCGCCGCTATGCCTATCAGATCGAACACCAGCACAATCTCGGACGCGGCGTCAGCGCGACCCTCAACTGGCAGGGGGTGTCCGACGACCGGTACTGGCAGGATATGTCGTCGCGGCTCCTCAAAACATCGCAAACCCAGTTGCTGCGCCAGGCGCTGGTCGGCTACAACCCGGTTTCGTGGTTGAGCACGTCGGTCGAAGTATTGCGTTATCAGACCCTGCAACCGGACCCGGCGATGCCGGTGGCCCGGCCTTATTTCGTTGAGCCACGGGTCAATTTCAATATCTACAAGCCGAATCTGTTTTATACCGATGTGATGATGGCCGGGCAGTATTCGCGCTTCACCCACCCGGATACGGTGAGCAATCCCAATGGCAGCCGTTTGGTCATGTATCCGCAGTTTTCTCTGCCCTTCGTTCATCCGGCTTTTCAGATCACGCCCAAGTTCGGCCTGCACCTGACCCGTTACCAGATGGACCGGATGATGGCCGATGGCCGGGACAGCGTGACCCGGACGCTGCCGACCTTCACCCTCGATGCGACAACGGTTTTTGAACGCAACATCCGCTGGCTGGGCAGCGACTACATCCAGACCCTGGAGCCGCGTCTTTTCTACGTCTACATTCCCTACCGCAAACAGGACAATCTGCCGCTCTTCGATACGGCGCTTTCCGACTTCAACTTTGCCCAGATGTTTTCGGAAAATCGTTACAGCGGTTTTGATCGTGTGAACGACGCCAACCAGCTTACCGCCGCCCTCACCACCCGCCTGCTCGATCCGCAGACCGGGGCCGAGCGGGCCAAGGCGATGGTCGGCCAGCGTTATTACTTCAATCCGCAGCGCGTCTCGATTCCCGGCGAAACCACCCGTCAGGACTATTTCTCCAACATGGTCGTCGCCGTTACCGGCGTCGTCCTGCCCAAGACCTACGCCGATCTCGCCTGGGAATACAACAAGACGGAAAAAACCAATGACCGCCTCTCGGTCGGCGCCCGCTTCCAGCCCGATTTCGGCAAAGTTCTCAGCGCCAGCTACCGTTTCACCCGCGACCCGCTCAATGCCAAGAAGCCGCTCGTCAAGCAGATCGACATTGCTGGTCAATGGCCGATTGCGCCGCGCTGGTATGCGCTGGGCCGCTACAACTACTCGCTGCGCGACGGGCAATTGCTCGAAGCCATCGGCGGCATCGAATATAACGCCGGCTGCTGGTCCTTGCGTCTGGTCGGCCAGCGGCTCGCGGCCTTGTCCGGCGCGCCCAACACCTCGATCTTTTTCCAGCTTGAACTGAACGATTTCGGCAGTATCGGCTCCAATCCCATCAACCTGTTGCGGCGCAGCATTGCCGGTTACGGCAAAACCAACGAACTGCCCCTGAACGACAACCAGCCTTCTTTCTGATCGCCACCATGAACAAACTTACCGCCCGCCTCTCTGTCCTGATCAGTATCCTGGTCAGCTTTTTTGGCCTCCTTGCCGCCGTCTCGGCGCCGGTTGCTGCGGCCAGTCTCGTCGATGGCGACCGCATCGTCGCCATTGTCGACAATGAAGTCATCACCAAAAATGAACTCGACAGCCGCCTGGCTGCCGCCCTGAGCCAGTTGAAAAAGCAAGGCACGCCGCTGCCGCCGCAAGGCGAACTGGAGCGGCAGATGCTGGAGCGCCTCATCATGGAGCGGGTGCAACTGCAATACGCCCGCGACACCGGCCTCAAACCCGACGACGCCCAGCTCGATCAAGCCCTTGGCCGTATCGCCGCCAACAACAACATGAGCATGGAGCAGTTCCGCAAGGCAGTCGAAGCCGATGGCCTTGAGTTCGCCAGATTCCGCGAGGAAATCCGCAATGAAATGACCGTCGCCCGCCTGCGCGAGCGCGAAGTCGACAGCAAACTGGTCATCTCCGACGGCGAAATCGACAACTATCTGGCGAGCCAGGCCGCCAGCGGCGGCAATGAGGAATATCAGGTGGCGCATATTCTGTTGCGCGCCCCCGAATCGGCCAGTCCCGAGCAATTGCAAAAACTGCGCGAACGCGCCGAACAAGCCCTGGGCCGGGCGCAGGCGGGCGAAAACTTCGCCCAACTGAGCGCCACCTATTCAGACGCCCCCGACGCCCTGCAAGGCGGTTCTCTCGGCTGGCGTTCCCGCGACCGTCTGCCGAGCCTCTACGCCGAGACCATCGCCAATCTGCAACCGGGCCAGGTCAGCCCGTTGTTGCGCTCGTCGGCTGGTTTTCACATCGTCAAATTGCTCGACAAGCGCGGCGGCAATGAACCGGCTTCCGTCCAGCAAACCCATGCCCGCCACATTCTCGTGCGCGTCAACGAAGTGACCTCGGAAGGCGACGCCCGGCACAAGCTCGAAATCGTCCGCGACCGTATTGTCAATGGCGTCGATTTCGCCGAACAGGCGCGGCTTTACTCGCAGGACGGGTCGGCGGCCAAAGGCGGCGACCTTGGCTGGCTCAACCCCGGCGACACGGTGCCGGAATTCGAGCAGGCGATGAATGCCCTGCAACCCGGCGAATTGAGCGCGGTCATCCAGTCGCCCTTCGGGATGCACCTCATTCAAGTGCTGGAGCGCCGCGAGCGCGACGTTTCCAGCGAACGCCAGCGCGCCGTCGCCCGCCAGGCCCTGCGCGAGCGCAAACTCGACGACGCCTATCAAGACTGGCTGCGCCAGTTGCGCGACCGGGCCTACGTCGAAAACCGCCTCGACGAACGATGACCTCCCGGCGGATCGCCGTCACCAGCGGCGAACCAGCGGGCATCGGCCCGGAACTCTGTTTGCGTCTGGGCGAACTGGGTGACGAGATTCAGCCGGTTCTGCTCGCCGACTGGACACTGTTGCAAGAACGGGCGGCGGCCCTCGGCCTCGATGTTCTACTGCGCGACTACCAGCCCGGCCAGCCTGCGCAACCCGGCGTTCTCGATGTGCTGCACCTGCCGCTCAACAAACCCGCCATCCCCGGCCAGCTCGACCCGGCCAACGCGCCCTATGTGCTGGCGCTCCTCGACCGGGCGCTGGCCGGTTGCCGCAGCGGCGAATTCGCGGCGATGGTCACCGCCCCGGTGCACAAAGGCGTCATCAATGCAGCAGGCATTCCCTTCACCGGCCACACCGAATATCTCGCCGAAAAAACGGCAACGCCGCTGGTCGTCATGATGCTCGCTGGCGACACCGAGCGCGGCCCGCTGCGCGTTGCGCTCGCCACCACGCACCTGCCCCTGAAAGCGGTTCCCGCCGCCATCACGCCCAATCTTCTGGAGCAGACCCTGCGTATTCTGGATGCTGATCTGCGCCACAAATACGGCATCGTCCAGCCACGCATCCTCGTCGCCGGACTCAACCCGCACGCTGGCGAAGGCGGCTATCTGGGCCGCGAAGAAATCGACATCATCGCCCCCGTGCTGGAAAAACTGCGCGGACAAGGCTTCTCCCTCTCCGGCCCGCACCCCGCCGACACGATGTTCACCCCGCCCGTTCTGGCGGGCGGCGACGCCGTGTTGGCGATGTACCACGACCAAGGGCTGACGGCGCTCAAATACGCCACCTTCGGCCACGGCATCAACGTCACTTTGGGGCTGCCGATCATCCGCACCTCGGTCGACCACGGCACCGCCCTCGAACTCGCTGGCAGCGGCAAAGCCGATCCCGGCAGCCTGTTCGCCGCCCTGGCCGAAGCCGCCCGCATGGCGGGCCGTGTGCGATGAGCGGGCGGAGCAAAGACGGGCACATCGCCCGCAAACGCTTCGGCCAGAATTTTCTCGTCGATAGCGGCGTCATCGCCGCCATCATCAGCGCCATCGCCCCGCAGCGCGCCGACACAGTGGTCGAAATCGGCCCCGGCCTCGGCGCTTTGACCGCGCCGCTGCTGGCCCGCCTCGACCATCTGCACGTCGTCGAAATCGACCGCGATTTGATCGCCCGCCTGAAAAAAAGCCACCCGCCCGAACGTCTCACCATCCACGAAGGCGACGCGCTCGATCGTGACTTCGCCGCTATCGGCAACGACCTGCGCGTCGTCGGCAACCTGCCCTACAACATCTCGACGCCCCTGCTTTTTCATCTCGCCGAATACGCCGACCACATCCGCGACATGCACTTCATGCTGCAAAAAGAAGTCGTCGGCCGCATCACCGCCGCCCCCGGCGACAGCGAATTCAGCCGCCTCTCGGTCATGCTGCAATACCGCTTCCACCTCGAATGGCTGCTCGACGTGCCGCCGGAGAGCTTCGATCCGCCGCCCAAAGTCCAATCCGCCGTCGTCCGCCTCATCCCCAAAACCACCGCCGACCTCACTGCGGTCGATCCCAAA
>JAITWU010000212.1 GCA_031285115.1 Azonexus sp.
ATGAACGCCGTGCACGCCGATGAAAGCGGGGCCGAGCAGACCAAGGCGATGCAGCCGCATGACTGGCGAACAGCCGTCGCGCTGCCGGGCCTCGATGATTTCCTGCCGGGTTTCGTGCAGATGGCAATGGATGGGCAGGCCGAGCTGTTCGGCGAGCACGCCGATCCGCTCGAAACTTGTGTCAGAAACCGTGTACGGCGCGTGCGGCGCGAGGCAAAAAGTAATCAGTGGGTGGCCGCGCCATTGTTCGCGGACGGCGAGACCCTTGGTCAGATAATCCTCGGCGTCGCTCGCGTAAGGCGTGGGGAATTCCAGCGTCGTAATGCCGAGCGCGGCGCGCATACCGAACTCGGCGGCGGCGGTGGCGGCGGCTTCCGGGAAAAAATACATGTCGTTGAAGCAGGTGACGCCGCCCTTCAACATTTCGGCGCAGGCGAGCCGCGTGCCGTCGAGCACGAACTGGGGCGAGAGGTGCGCGGCTTCGGTCGGCCAGATGTGTTTTTGCAGCCATTCCATGAGCGGCAGATCGTCGGCCATGCCGCGCATGAGCGTCATCGCGGCGTGGGTATGGAGATTGACGAGGCCGGGAATGAGGATATGCCTATCGAGCGTCACCCGTTCAGCGGGCTGATAGCGGTCGCGGGCAACGGCAACGGGCAGGATGGCGAGAATGCGTCCGTCGCGCACGGCCAGGGCGTGGTTTTCAAAAAGGCAATCGGGTTCGACCGGCGCGATCCAGCGCGCTTCGAGCAAAAGATCAATCACTTCAGGAGCCATGAAACGCCGTCTGTCCGGTAGTTGGGGCGTGTTAAAATAGCAAATTACGCTCAATTCCACTAATAAAGACGCCGTTCGCGGCGCGATTGCAAAACATGGATCAATTCGCCAAAGAAACTTTGCCGGTCAGCCTCGAAGACGAGATGCGCCGTTCCTATCTCGATTATGCGATGAGCGTGATCGTTGGCCGGGCGCTGCCGGATGCCCGCGATGGCCTGAAACCCGTGCATCGCCGCGTGTTGTACGCGATGCACGAAACCAACAATGTCTGGAACCGGCCCTTCGTCAAATGCGCCCGCGTCGTCGGCGAGGTCATGGGTAAGTACCACCCGCATGGCGACTCGGCCATTTACGACACGCTGGTGCGCATGGCCCAGGATTTTTCGCTGCGTTACACGCTGGTCGATGGTCAGGGCAATTTCGGCTCGGTCGATGGCGACAACCCGGCGGCCATGCGTTACACCGAATGTCGGCTCGATCGCATCAGTTCCGAACTGACCGCCGACATCGACAAGGAAACCGTCGATTTCGAGCCGAATTACGATGGCAAGGAGCTTGAGCCTTCGGTCTTGCCGACGCGCATCCCCAACCTCCTCATCAATGGTTCCGCCGGTATCGCCGTCGGCATGGCGACCAATATTCCGCCGCACAATATCAACGAAGTCATTGCCGGTTGCCTCGCCCTCCTTGAGCGGCCAGGCATTTCCATCGACGAACTGATCGCCTTCATCCCCGCCCCGGATTTCCCCACCGCCGGTCTCATTTACGGTCTCGAAGGCGTGCACGACGCTTACCGCTGTGGTCGGGGCCGTCTCGTCATGCGCGCCCGCACGCATTTCGAGGACATGGCCAAGGGCGACCGGCAGGCGCTGATCGTCGATGAAATTCCCTATCAGGTGAATAAAAAGTCGCTGATCGAAAAAATCGCCGAACTGGTCAATGACAAAAAAATCGAAGGCATTTCCGACATCCGCGACGAATCCGACAAATCCGGGATGCGCATCGTCATCGAACTGAAGCGCGGCGAAGTCGGCGAAGTGATCCTCAACAACCTGTACAAACAGACGCAGTTGCAGGACACCTTCGGCATGAACATGGTGGCGCTGGTTGACGGCCAGCCGCGTTTGCTCAATCTCAAGCAGGCGCTCGAATGCTTCCTCTCGCACCGGCGCGAAGTCGTCACCCGGCGCACCGTGTTCGAGTTGCGTAAAGCCCGCGAACGCGGCCATGTCCTCGAAGGTTTGGCTGTTGCGCTGTCGAATGTCGATGACATCATCGCCCTCATCAAAGCCGCGCCGACGCCAGCGGACGCCAAAATCAGCCTGATGGCCCGCCAGTGGCGCAGCCCGGTGGTCGAAACCATGCTCCAGCGCGCCGCCGCTGACGCTTCGCGCCCGGAAGGGCTGGCCCCGGAATTCGGTCTCTCGGCGCAGGGCTATCGTTTGTCGGAAGCCCAGGCGCAAGCCATTCTCGAACTGCGCCTGCAACGCCTCACCGGCCTCGAACAAGACAAAATTGTCGAGGAATACCGCGAAATCATGGACAAGATCGTCGACCTGCTCGACATCCTGGCTAAACCGGAACGCATCACCGACATCATCGTCAGCGAATTGAAAGCCGTGCGCGAACAATACGGCGATGGACGCAAGTCCGAAATCGTCCGCCACACGCAGGAACTCGGCATCGAAGACCTGATTACGCCGACCGACATGGTGGTGACGCTTTCCCACGGCGGCTACATCAAGGCCCAGCCGCTCGCCGACTACCGGGCGCAAAAGCGCGGCGGGCGCGGCAAACAGGCGGCGGCGATCAAGGACGAAGATTTCATCGACCACCTCTTTGTCGCCAACACCCACGACTACATCCTGTGCTTCTCCAACCGGGGCCGCTGCTACTGGCTCAAGGTGTACGAAGCGCCGCAGGGCAGCCGGGCCAGCCGTGGCAAGCCGATCGTCAACCTCTTTCCGCTCGAAGAAGGCGAAAAAATCAACGCCGTCCTGCCGGTCAAGGAATTTGCCGACGACAAATACGTCTTCATGGCTACCCGCGACGGCACGGTCAAAAAGACTCCGCTCTCCGACTTTTCCAACCCGCGCAAGGCTGGCATCATCGCCGTCGATCTCCTCGATGACGACTACCTCATCGGCGTCGAACTGACCACCGGCACAAGCGACATCGTGCTCGTCTCCGATGGCGGCAAAGCCGTCTGGTTCGACGAAGAAGACGTTCGCCCGATGGGCCGTGGCGCGCGCGGCGTGCGCGGCATGAAGCTGCAAGCCGGACAAACCGTCATCTCCCTGCTGGTCGCCGAATCCGACCAGCAAACTGTGCTCGTCGCCACCGAAAACGGCTTCGGCAAACGCACGGTGCTCGCCGACTTCCGCCATTCCGGGCGCGGCACGCAAGGCGTCAAAGCCATTGCCGACTCCGAGCGCAACGGCGTCGTCGTCGGCGCCAAACTGGTCGGCGACGAGGACGAAGTGATGCTCATCACCACCGGCGGCGTCCTCATCCGCACCCGCGTCTCGGAAATTCGCGGCATGGGCCGGGCGACGCAAGGCGTCACGCTGATTGCCCTCGATGCGGGCGAAAAACTCGCGGGCCTCGAAAAAGTCGCCGAAACCGCGCTCGAAGCCGAAAACGACAATGGCGGCAGCGCCGAGGCCGATGAAGCCGGAGCAGGTGGTGAATCTGCCGACGAATTTGGCAACCAATCTGGTAACGACAGCGGCAACGAACCTAACGGAGAAAGCTGATGGGCTTGGAAAATAGCCGCGCCTGGAACTTCAGCGCCGGCCCCGCCGCGCT
>JAITWU010000147.1 GCA_031285115.1 Azonexus sp.
GGCCTGCCCAAGAGTTTTCATGGCGGCCCCAGCAGCGCCCCCGACGACCTGCTGGTGCGGACAGAATTCGGCGCTGACGCCTGGACTTACGTCATGGCCGCCGGTTTCAACCGGGTCACCATCCATGCGACCAGCTACCCGGCGGCGACGGCCTTTGCCGCCTATGTCGATGGCTAGACGGCGCTTTACCCAACCTGCCGTAACGACAAACCGACCGACAACTGCGCCCGGCCAGCCGAGCAACGCGCCTTCTTTTTCCGGATAACAACAACTGGCTGTCGGGCGATGCCTCAGTAAGACCAGTGCGATTTTCGGCGTCCGATACGGTTGTTCTGATTTTTCGCACAGGCATCGGTCGGTCCCTCGACTAGCGGACGCAGCCTACGTTCGTCAAGAAAATCCAGAAATTCATCGTCCATGAAGCCGATGCCGTAGGCATATTGTGACAGGTCGAGATCGCCCAGCATGTTGACTTCCAGCAGCACCGGCCCGGCGTTGGTCAAGGCAATATCCCAGCCCTGCGCCAGAAATCCGGGGAAAACAGTGGCCGCTTCGAGAACGGTGGTTTTGAGTTCTTTCCAGCAAGGCAGCGCGAATCCAAGCGCCTCGGCGCCGGTATCGGGATGCTGCGGGTTTTCAACCTGATCGAGGCCGACGCCAGCAATGACGCGCTTGACGATGCCCGATTCCCGGTCGACTGCGCCGAGCAGGTTTTTGCTCCGACCATGCTGAAAATTATCCATGATGTTGTGACCCACGGGAATTTTCCACATGGCGCGAAAGACCTGCGGCCCATTTTTGCCCAGTAAAACCTGCAAACGCACCCCGGAGAGACGATCGCCGCAGATCGCAACCGTCTCGGCAGCCGGTTGCAGAGCATCCTGAAAGAGAAAGCCGAGTTCGCTGGGGTTCGACAAGGTAGCGCAGAAATCATTGATGGTTTGCGGCGGCCCCGACGCCATGATCAGGCGCTCATCATCGCGGGCGAGCACCGAAAGGTTGCGCGTCCCGTAGCCGCCATTGGACGGCTTGGCGTAAAACGGATAAGACATCTCATTGCGCAAAAAATCCGCAAGCATGGCTTTATCGCGCAGCAGCGCAACGTCTTTGACAACCTTTCGCCCGCCCGGATGATAGATGGCTTGCAAGCGAGGCAGAGGAAAACCGTGAGCGCGCATCACGGTATCAAAGGTAATTTTATCCAGGCTGAGAAACTGCGAATAATCGTCGATCACCGTGTCCTCGATGGCCTTTTGCGCGCGATAGCCGCCGAACTGGCGCTTTTGTTCCCAAGTGAGACGGGCGTCGTCGTATAGCCGGAAATCGTAATATTCAGACGTTCCAAGACGGCCCGGCCCAGCGCGTAGCCGCAGGATTTCGAGAATTTGCGCCGCGACCGGTTTACCTGTTTTTACCTGCGCCCGCCGACACTGCGTTGCCATATCCTTAAATGACATTACCGCCTCCGATCAACCCACCGCCCATAAATCCACGCAACTAATGATAAATGATCATGTCGACATCATAAACGCGGGTGGGGCGGGCAAGGCAAGTCAGGTCTGGTCAAGGCTCTTGCGCCTTGCTACGCGCTCGCATTTTGCGCTACCAACCTCGATCACGGCGCGGCCAGCCGCCTTGTACGTTACAACCATGTCCTCATGATTGACGCCAAACGCCACGGCATCGCCGGGCATGAGGCGCAACGCAGCACATACTCTTTTCGGGATCAAGACCTGCCCCGCCACGATTTCGCAGGCAGGAAAAACGTCCAACCAATTCGGTGGCAAGGGCTGCAAACAGCTTGCTGATGGCGACTCTACCCAACCTGCCGCAACGACAGACTCACCGACAACTGCGCCCCGAGCCAGCCGAGGAGCGCGCCGCCGAGGGTGAGCGCGGCGATGCCTTGACCAAGGGGGGCGTGGAGCGTAAAGGCCGCGCCGTAGAGGGTCGCCAGTTCGCTGACCGGGGCGGCGAGGAGACGCAAGCCGCCAAGTACCAGCGCGGCGGCGAGGAGACCGCCGAGAGCGCCCTGCAACGCGCCGTAGTAGTAGAAGGGGCGGCGGATGAAGGCGTCGGTGGCGCCGATCATTCTCGCGACTTCGATTTCGGCGGCCTGGGCCATGACTTGCAGGCGGATGGTGTTGAAAGTCACCGCCACGAGTCCGGCGGCGAACAGCCCGGCAAGGAGCGTGAGAGCAAGACGCCCGAGGCGGAGAAAGGCGGAAAAGCGTTTGGCCCAAGCTGAATCGAGTTGCACATGCGCGACTTTCGGCCAGGCGCTCAGGGTTTGGCCGAGGGCTTCGAGCGCCGCCGGTTCGCTGTCCTGCGGTTCGACGATGAAGGCGTCGGGCAGCGGGTTGCGCGGCAGACTGGCGACGATTTCGGCCATGCCTTCGGTTTTTTGCAGGCGTTGCAGGGCTTCTTCGCGCGGCACGAAGCGCCAGTTGAGGTTGCCGCTCAGTTTATTTATTTCGCGCAGGCGGTTTTCGATGTCATTGCTGTCTTTGCGGCTCGCCCCGATGTCCATGAAGACGCTGATCTGCTTGACGCCGGAGGCGCGGTTGCCGAGTTCGCGCAGGTTGTCGAGCAGCACGTAACCGGCGGCGGGCAGGGTCAGCGCGATGCCAATCGCCAGAAGCGAGAGCAGGGTGCTCAAGGGGGCGCTCGACAGGCGGCGGAAGGCGGCGGCAAGGGCGGCGCGGTGCTGGGTCAGCCAGGCGCTCACAGCAATCTCCCGTGGTCGAGGCGCAACACGTTGGGGTGGCAGCGTTCGATCCAGCTTTGGTCGTGGGTCGCCAGCACGACGGTGACGCCGACGCGGTGAAAGTCGATGAAGAGGTCGAGAATGGCGCTCGCCGATTCGGCATCGAGATTGGCCGTCGGCTCATCGGCCAAGAGCACGGTGGGCCGGTTGACGACGGCGCGGGCGATGGCCAGCCGCTGCTGTTCGCCGCCGGAAAGGGCGATTGGATTGGCCTTTTCGCGCGGCAGCAGGCCCACCTTATCGAGCGCCGCCTGGGCGCGGCGGATGGCGTCGCGGCGCGAAAGCCCGGCGATGTTGAGGGGCAGCAGCACGTTGTCCAGCGCGCTGCGGTCGAACAACAGCTTTTGATCCTGAAAAATGAGGCCGAAATGGCGGCGCACGTAAGGCAGGGCGCTTGTGCGCAGGGTGGCGAGATTCTGCCCGTTGACCACGAGACTGCCCGAGGTAGGCCGCTCGATCGAGGCCATGAGCTTGACCAGCGTCGTCTTGCCCGCGCCGGAGTGGCCGCTGATGAGCGCCATCTGCCCGCTCTTGATGGTGAAGCTGACATCGCGCACGGCTTCCAGCCCGCCGGGGTAGCGTTTGGTCAGGTTGCTGGCGACGATCATTTTGGGGCGGGCATGGCGAAATCCACGCGAATGTTGGCAACGCCGCCTCTTACCCCCCTCTCCCCTTGCGGGAGAGGGGCTGGGGGAGAGGGGTAAGGTCGCGCCGGGGCGCTGGCGACGATCATGGTTGCGGCTCAGGCAAACAGCGCATCGACAAAATCCTTCGCCGAGAAGGGGCGCAGGTCGTCGATTTGTTCGCCGATGCCGATGAAACGGATCGGTTTCGGGCATTGGCGGGCGATGGCGGCGATGACGCCGCCTTTGGCCGTGCCGTCGAGTTTGGTGATGACGAGGCCGGTGACGTTGATCGCCTTGTCAAAGGCTTTGACCTGTTGCAGCGCGTTCTGGCCGATGTTGGCGTCGAGCACGAGGAGCGTCTCGTGCGGGCCGTCCGGCTCGATTTTCTGGATGACGCGGCGGACTTTGGCGATTTCTTCCATGAGGTGCAACTGGGTCGGCAGACGCCCGGCGGTATCGGCCAGCACGATGTCGATGCCGCGCGCCTTGGCGGCGGAAATGGCGTCGAAAATGACCGCTGCCGGGTCGCCCGATTCCTGGGCGATGACGGTGACGTTGTTGCGTTCCCCCCAGGTTTCCAGTTGCTCGCGGGCGGCGGCGCGGAAGGTGTCACCAGCGGCGAGCAAAACGCTCTTCCCTTGGCTCTGGAAATACTTGGCGAGTTTGCCGATGGAGGTGGTTTTGCCCGCGCCGTTCACCCCGGCGATCATGATCACGAAGGGTTTGTGACCGCTCACTTCGAGCGGCTGTTCGAGCGGTTGCAGGGTTGCCAGCAGGGCGGCGGCGAGCGCCTGTTCGATGGCTTGCGGCGTTTCGAGCGAGTCGCGTTTGGCGGCTGCTTTCAGTTCATCGAGCAGATGCGTGGTCGCTTCGATGCCGACATCGGAGGTGAGCAGCAGGCTTTCGAGTTCTTCGAGCAGTTCATCATCGACCTTGCCACGGGCGAACAGGGATTTGAGTTTGCCGCCCCACTGGGCGCGGGTGCGGGCCAAGCCTTGAAACAGGCGCTCGCGCCAGGAGGGGGCGGCGGATTCGCTGGCGGGTTTTTTCAGGAAACTGAACATG
Organism: Azonexus sp.; assembly: GCA_031285115.1. Classification (GTDB taxonomy): domain Bacteria; phylum Pseudomonadota; class Gammaproteobacteria; order Burkholderiales; family Rhodocyclaceae; genus Azonexus. Next base: position 4,459 of record JAITWU010000147.1, read on the forward strand.
GGGGGCGGTGTCTCAAGGCAGGCTGACAGGCCAGCGGCAAGTCGTTAATATGCCGGGCCGATCACGGTAAAACAGCCCCGGATTCTAGCAGAAAGGCCCTCCTTCCCATGCCGATGCGACTTCAACTTCTTGCCGCTTTGTTCTGCGCCAGCCTTGTCGGCAGCGCCTTCGCCAATCCCTTTGAAACTACGCTGCCCAACGGCTTGCGCGTCATCGTCAAGGAAGACCACCGTGCGCCGACTGCCGTGCAGATGGTCTGGTATCGCATCGGCAGCATGGACGAAGCCGATGGCGCTTCCGGCGTCGCCCATGTGCTCGAACACATGATGTTCAAGGGTACGCCCAAAATCGGCCCCGGCGAGTTCAACAAACTCGTGGCGGCGGCAGGCGGGCGCGACAACGCCTTTACCAGCCGCGATTACACGGCCTACTTCCAGCAGATTCCCAAAGAAAAACTGGGCGAAATGATGCAGCTCGAAGCCGACCGGATGCGCCACCTCAATGTCGACGCCAAGGAATTCGCCCAGGAAGTCAAAGTGGTCATGGAAGAACGGCGAATGCGCACCGAGGACAATCCGCAAGCCAAACTGTTCGAGCAGATGAACGCCACGGCCTTTCAGGTGCATCCCTACCGGCGGCCGATCATCGGCTGGATGGGCGATCTCGAAGCGATGACCGCCGCTGACGCCAAGGCGTGGTACACCGCCTGGTACGTGCCAAACAACGCCTACGTGGTCATTTCCGGCGATGTCGATCACAAGGAAGTGTTTGCTCTCGCGCAAAAATACTACGGCCCGCTCGCCAGCCGCCCGTTGCCGCCGCGTCGGCAGGAAATCGAGCCGCGTCAGGAAGGGCCGCGCCGCATCACGGTCAAAGCGCCCGCCGAACTGCCGGTGCTCATCATGGGCTACAAAGCGCCGATTCTGCGCGACATCGAAAAAGACAGCGACCCTTACGCCCTGCAAATGCTCGCCGCCGTGCTCGACGGGCATGACGCCGCCCGCTTCAACAAAAAACTGGTGCGCGAGGACAAAGTGGCGATTTCGGCCAGCATCGACTACGACAACACGGCGCGCGGCCCCGGCATGATCTACCTGAGCGGCTCGCCCGCCACCGGCAAGACGGTGGCCGACCTCGAAGCCGCGCTGCGCGCTGAGATCGGGCGGGTTAGCAAAGACGGCGTCAGCGCCGCCGAATTGCAGCGGGCCAAGGCGCAACTGGTCGCCAGCGAGGTGTACAAACTCGATTCGATGTTTGGTCAGGCGATGGAAATCGGCATGATCGAAGCGGTTGGTCTGCCCTACCGCCAGCTCGACCGGATGCTGGAAAAATTGCAGGCGGTCAGCGCCGCCGACGTGCAGGCCGTCGCCGCCAAATATTTCAACGACGACGCCCTGACCGTCGGCATCCTCGACCCGCAACCGCTGGACGGCCAGCCCCGCCGCCCGGCCATTCCGACCCGCCACTGATGAGCCGCGCCATGATTCGTTTTTTGACCCGTTATTTGCCCCAACGTCGCTCTGCCCGTCCCGCAATCAAGCCCCTCGCCCCCTTGGGGGAGAGGGG
>JAITWU010000158.1 GCA_031285115.1 Azonexus sp.
CAAATAAACAGCCCCCGGACGCCAACGGCGAGCGGGGGCTGTGTCACGCCTTGCGGCATGGCGGCAAGCCAACTATTTTCCGGGATTACGCGCCGCCTCGTCCATCTTGCCCATATAAACCTTGACCATCACGGCGCCAATCACCACCACGCCAACGATAACGGCCAAACTCATCAAGCCGATGTCACTGCTGAACAACAATTCCCATGCCATATACCACCTCCCTATACAAAAAAACTACTTTTTCGCCTTCGCTTGCAAGCCCAGCGAGCCTTCCGAATCAGCCTGCCACACCCCCTGAAGCCGCCACTGTCCCGCCGGATCTTCAATTGAGACAAGCCACCTGCCGGTGAGGTCGGCATTCAATTTACCGTCATAGAACCCCGCCCCTCCGGAAACCATTTCCACCACCTCGTCCTGAGCCGCTCGCGTCGGATGCGTCAGGCGTATCACGAGAGCTGACGGCAAAGGCGCTTCACCGCTGGTAGACAAAATCAGGCGCACATTGCGGCCAGAGCGCATTACATCGGCATGCAGACCAAGCGCGCCAGCCTGATGTTCGCGCTGCAATTCCTGATTGATCGCCAGCCCTTCCTTGTAATAGTCGCCCGAAACCAGATCATCGCTGGTGACAACGGCCAGCCACATTGTCACCAGCGCCGCGACAACGACTATCGCCGGGCCGGCAATGAGAAACCAGGGCCAGCGGTGCTTGTACCAGGGGGCCGCATCGTGTTGCAATGACATCGTATTCATCTTCATTCAGGGAAGCAGGAAAGAGGCTTTTTCACGCACGGCGACCTTGTCATCTCCATCGGCCTTGATATCGAAATGAATGGTATTGGCGCCGCGCCGCCCGGATTCCGGCGGTACTCGAACAACAACGGTGACCTCGCGGTTTTCCGCACTACCAACTTCAACAGTGTGATCGCCGGTCAGTTCGATGCCATCCAGCCCGTCCACCGATACGTTATAGCGCTTCGGCGTTTCGGTGGTATTCATGACTTTGAGGTTGTAAATGTTCTCGATCCGCCCGTCGTCAGCCTCGCGAGCGAGCGTGGAGCGGTCGCGGATAACATCCACCTTGAGCGGCACACGAGTCGCCAGCGACCAGATTGAAGCTACCGTAATCGCCAGCAGAATGACGGAATAGACGACGATGCGCGGGCGCAGAATATGGCGAACGACTTCCGTCCGGGACAAATGCTTGTCCAGCGCATTCTCGGTGGTGTAACGAATCAGACCCTTGGGCTGGCCGATCTTGGTCATCACCGGGTCGCATACATCAATGCAGGCGCCACAACCGATGCACTCGTACTGGATTCCCTTGCGGATGTCGATGCCAGTCGGGCAAACGGCAACGCATAGCCCGCAATCAACGCAATCGCCCAAACCCGACGCCTTGGCATCCGCCCCTTTGCGGTGAGCGCCGCGCGGTTCGCCACGCTCGGCATCGTAGGTAATGACCAGTGTATCGGGATCAAACATCACGCCCTGAAAACGGGCATAGGGGCACATGTACTTGCAGACCTGCTCACGCAAAAAACCCGCCTGCATGTAGAGGAAACCCGCGTAAAAGAGCATCCAGAACCACTCCCAGCCCGAGAAGCCAAAGGGCAACTCGGCCAGCAGTTCTTGAATCGGCGTGAAATAGGCAACAAAAGTGAAACCGGTCCACAACGAAAACAGCACCCAGATCAGATGTTTGCTTGCCTTGAGCCGGAATTTGCGCGCATTCATCGGCCCCTTGTCGAGCTTCATCCGCGCCAGGCGGTCGCCTTCAATGCGGTTTTCAATCCACATCAAAATCTCGCTATAAACTGTCTGCGGACAGGCATAGCCGCAGAACAGCCGACCGGCAATAGCGGTAAACAGGAACAGGGCGTAGGCCGAAATAATCAGCAGCAGGGCCAGATAAAAAACATCCTGCGGCCACAGGATCAGGTCAAAGAAATAGAATTTGCGTTCGACCAGATGCAGCAGAACCGCCTGACGCCCGTTCCAATTCACCCACGGCAAAGCCAGGAAAATGACCTGCGTGAACAAGACAAACGCCCAGCGCCAATTATTCCACCAGCCCTTGACATCACGGATGTAGACTTTCTGGTGCTTCTCGTAAAAAGAAATCTTGGACTCGGCGACAGCGCCCGCTGCGTCTTTTTCTTTGCTTTCCATGATGTCCTTATCAGTATCAAAATGACGCTTTGACCACTTGCAAAAAACGGGTGGCCCAACGTAATTTTGATAGGGATCGGCGAAAAAACGGGGGGCAGCTTTGCGCTGCCCCGCCGCATACTTTATTTGCTGCCGCCTTGACTCAAGCTGTATACATAGGCCGTCAGCAGATGGATCTTGCCGTCGCCGAGGAACTCATGCCACGCTGGCATCTTGTTCTGCCGTCCCTTGGTGATGGTTTCGACAACAGTCGCTTCGGAACTGCCGTAGAGCCAGATCTTGTCGGTCAGGTTCGGCGCGCCCACATCCTGATTGCCAGTCGCTTCAGGCGTGTGACAAGCGATACAGTCGCCGTTCAGGAAAGCCTCCTTGCCACGCTCCACCCGCGCGACATCGACATTGGACTGAGCCGACAGGGAACGAACATAGTTGGCCAGATCCTTGATCGTCTCAGCACCAAGCGCCTCATGTGAAGGCATAGCGCCTTGACGCCCCCCGGCAATAGTTTCCTTGATCTTTTCCGGAGTGCCGCCATACAGCCAGTCACCGTCGGTCAGATTGGGGAAGCCCTTGGCCCCACGCCCATCAGCGCCGTGGCACTGCATACAGTAGGTGAGGAACAGGCGCTTGCCCATTTCCATCGCCAATTTGTCATTGGCCACTGCCGGAATATCCATCGCCAGATACTTGTCGAACAATGGCTTGACCGTGGCGTCCATTTTCTGGACTTCCTGCTCGTATTGACCGACAGCAGACCACTTCAACATACCGGGGAATTTACCCAATCCGGGGAACAAGACCAGATACCCCAGCGAGAAGACCACCGTGATGACAAACAGCCAGCTCCACCACTTGGGCATCGGGTTGTTGTATTCCTCAAGGGTTTCATCCCAGACATGACCCATGGTCTTGCCCGGCGTGAAGGTCGCCTTGCCCTGTACGATCAGGAGAACCGCGCAGGCCAGAATACTGGCCAGGACGATCACAATGACGTACATGTTCCAAAAATCATTAACGAAATCGCTCATTTGCTTTCCTTTTATCAGCGCAGCCGCGATGTGTGAATCATCGCATCCTGGCCACCAGGGTCTGTGTGCGACAGAACGGCTGTTTTCTTCACGCCCCTCTTGTCATTTCTGTCGTAACCCCTGCCCATTGCCGGGATATTCCCGGCAATGGCTGACAGAAAACGCAGACCGCTGATGTCCATTGCCTGTTACTTCATCGTGCCCAAAGCCGTACCCAAGCCCTGCAAGTAGGCAATCAGGACTTCCATCTCGGTCATGTCACCGATAGCGGCTCTGGCTCCCTTGATGTCGGCATCAGAGTAGGTCGGGATTTTGCGGGCATTGGCAAAACCACGCAGCACCTTCATCTTTTCCTCGATGTCGATAGCCACCGTATCCTTGGCTTTGGTATTGGCCAGGAAGGCGAAGGCAGGCATATTCGACTCCGGCACCACATCACGCGGATTCATCAGGTGAGCGAGCTGCCATTCATCGGAATAGCGACCACCGACACGCGCCAAGTCAGGACCGGTACGCTTCGAGCCCCACTGGAAGGGGTGGTCATACACCGACTCGCCAGCAACGGAATAGTGCCCGTAACGCTCGGTCTCGGCGCGGAATGGACGAATCATCTGCGAGTGGCAGTTGTAACAGCCTTCGCGGATATAGACATCACGGCCAGCCAGACGCACTGCCGAATAAGGCTCCACGCCCTTGATTGGCTCCGTCGTCGATTTTTGGAAAAAGAGCGGAACGATTTCCAGCAATCCGCCCCACAGGATTACGAATAACGTGAGGATAAACAGCAACCCTACGTTCTTCTCGATTTGCTCATGCTTGATCATTATTTTGTTCTCCCAAATCAGGCGTGATGAGCAGCCGGAGCGATCACCGGTGCATCCTTGGCGCTACCGCCCGCCATCGTCTTGAACATGTTATAGGCCATGATGAGCATACCCGTCAGGTAGAGAACACCGCCCAGCACACGAATCATCCAGAACGGATAAGACCCCTTGACCGACTCGACAAAGCTGTATGCCAGCGTGCCGTCAGCATTGACCGCGCGCCACATCAGACCCTGCATGACGCCGGAAATCCACATCGAGGCGATGTACAGAACAGCGCCAATCGTAGCGATCCAGAAGTGGGTCGTCACCAGCGAGGTGCTATACATTTCCTTCTTGCCGAACAGGCGCGGCAGCAGGTAGTAGATCGAGCCGATGGAAACCATCGCCACCCAGCCAAGCGCCCCGGAATGGACGTGACCAACAGTCCAGTCGGTATAGTGCGACAGAGCATTGACGGTCTTGATCGCCATCATCGGGCCTTCAAAGGTAGACATGCCGTAGAAGGAGAGCGAGGTAATCAGGAACTTCAGAATCGGATCGTCGCGCAGCTTATGCCAAGCGCCCGACAGGGTCATGATGCCGTTGATCATGCCGCCCCACGAAGGCGCCAGCAGAATCAGCGAGAACAACATACCAACCGATTGCGTCCAGTCCGGCAGGGCGGTGTAGTGCAAGTGGTGCGGACCAGCCCACATGTAGGTGAAGATCAGCGCCCAGAAGTGCACCACGGACAGGCGGTAGGAATAAACCGGACGGCCAGCCTGTTTCGGCACGAAGTAGTACATCATGCCGAGGAAGCCAGCGGTCAGGAAGAAGCCAACGGCGTTGTGACCGTACCACCACTGCACCATTGCATCCTGCGCGCCCGAATAGATCGAGTAGGACTTGTGCCAGCTAACCGGCATTTCCCCGCTATTGACGATATGCAGCAGCGCAACAGCAAGAATGAAAGCTCCGAAGAACCAGTTGGCGACATAGATATGCGACACCGTGCGCTTGGCGATCGTGCCGAAAAACACCAGCGTATAAGCAACCCAGACCAAGGTGATCAGGATGTCGATCGGCCACTCCAGTTCGGCGTACTCCTTGCCGGTGGTGAAGCCCAACGGCAGCGAGACCGCAGCAAGCAGAATAATCAGTTGCCAGCCCCAGAAGGTGAAGGGAATCAACGGCCCGCCCCAGAGGCGGGTATGACAGGTGCGCTGAACGCACCAGTAAGATGTTGCGAACAAGGCGCAACCGCCAAACGCAAAGATAACCGCGTTGGTGTGCAGCGGACGCAGCCGGCCAAAATGCAGGAAGCCGATATCCAGCGCCGGCCAGACCAACTGCGCAGCAACGATGACACCGACCAGCATGCCAACAATGCCCCAGATGACGGTCATCACGGCGAATTGCCGTATGACCTTGTCGTTATATGTGGTTTGTGTTCCAGACATGAACCCACCTCTCGTTAATGAAAAGACTGAATGCCCCCCTCGGACCCAAGGTGGCGCATGGGAGGTGATGGTATTCTAGACTACCCGAGTTGTTTTGACCTAGATCAACCTACAGATTATCTAGCCGCAATTAGTCCGAAAGTTGTAACAGCGGACGGCGGGCAAATCGGTCGCTGGCGCTGGGCAGGCCCATTGGGCAATGGACGGGCAAAAAAAGGGTGCGTCGCAACGCACCCCAACCCCAACAGAGAACAGTCGTGAAGAACATTCCTCACACCCGATAATCATGTCAGCGGCATTCGCGGATAACGTTGACAAAAGTCAACCATTGACCGATTTGTCATCAGTTGGAGCATTGCTTGTTGGCGGCGCTTCATCGTCATCCATCAGGATGCGAAAACCGGGGCCTTCCAGATCATCGAACTGGCCGCTGCGCACCGACCACCAGAAGGCTCCGGCGATGGCGAAAACCAGCAACACCGAGACCGGGATCAGCAAATAGATACTTTCCATCAATCGACCTCCAGACGCTGGATGCGCAACGAATTGAGCACCACCAGCAGTGAACTGGCGGACATGCCGATGCCAGCCAGCCACGGCGTCACATAGCCAGCAATGGCGAGCGGCAGCGCGACAAAATTGTAAGCGAACGACCACCACAGATTCTGGCGGATCACCGCCAGTGTCTTCAGGGCGCGCCGCAAGCCCCGGCGCAGGTGTTCCAGGTCTTCGGAGAGGAGGACGAAATCGGCTTGTGTCCGGGCCAGTTGCGCGCCGCCGCCCATCGCTACCGAAACCTGCGCCTGGGCCAGCACCGGCGCGTCGTTGACGCCGTCGCCGACCATCGCCACCACCGCGCCGGACACCTGCAAGGCGCTCACGGCTTCGTGCTTGCCTTGCGGCGTGACGCTGGCGCGAACATCGTCGATGCCCAGTTGCCCGGCTACCCGGCGGGCGACGGCAATGGCGTCACCAGTCAGGAGAACCACTTTGCGTCCGGCCCGGCGCAGATCGGCAATCAGGGTGACCGCCTCGGGCCGGATTTCGTCGCCGATGCGAAACAGCGCCTGACAACCCGTTTCATCGCCCAGGGCAATGATGGTGTCGCCGCTGTCGAGCCACCCGGCGAGCAGGGGCGGCGGCGTTCCGGCAGCGGCGAGAACGTAATCCGGGCGGCCAATGCGATAGCGTCGGCCAGC
>JAITWU010000370.1 GCA_031285115.1 Azonexus sp.
GATCGAAAACCACGGTGGCTCCAAGTTCCTCCCCGTTGCGAAGCAATGGGGAGGGGGACCATGCGAAGCATGGTGGAGGGGTAGACGAGCGCGAAGTCATGGTTGGCTTATTTACGGGCAAGTTCTCAGCACTACTTTGAAATGACAGGGAATTTGATGCTCTGGCCCTGCTATCACGTCCAAGGCAATCGCGTCAATGACGACCGCATGAATCGGAATACCCAGCAACGCTCGATACTCCCCTCTCCCTTGATGGGAGAGGGGGTGGGGGAGAGGGTGAAGCGCCCCAAAGAGAGCTTCCGGTCACTCCCCCTCTCCCCAACCCCTCTCCCACGAGGGGGCGAACGGCGGGGTTTCGAGAAAGCACTGCTTTCTCGCCGCCGGAGCGGGTTCGCCATGCAGGGCGAACCCCGGGGAGGGGCTTTGGGCGGCAGCCGGAAACGATTGTTGTCACCGAGCAAATGCCAAAAGCATTCATGCGATTGCCTTGCATCACGCTCCCAGCCGCCGCAAGGCCCAGGCGACATGCTCGCGCACCTGTTCCGACGGGTGATCGGCCCGCGCTTGCAGCGCCGCTTTGGCTGGCGTTGTCGCCGGGCCGTTGCCGAGCGCCACGGCGATGTTGCGCAGCCAGCGCCGATGGCCGATGCGGCGGATCGGGTTGCCAGCGAGGCGCTGGTTGAAATCTTCCTCGCTCCAGGCAAACAGCTCGACCAGGGTGGCCGAATCGAGGCCGCAGCGCGGCGCGAATTCGCTGTCGCCCGTTGTCGCAAAGCGGTTCCACGGGCAGCACAGTTGGCAGTCGTCGCAGCCGTAGATGCGGTTGCCGATGAGCGGGCGCAGGGCTTCCGGGATGCTGCCGGGGAGTTCGATGGTCAGGTAGCTGATGCAGCGCCGCGCATCGACCCGGTAGGGGGCGATGATGGCGCCGGTCGGGCAGGCGCTCAGGCAGGCGTCGCAGCGGCCACAGTGTGCCGTCGTTGGCGTGTCGGGCGATAGCGGCAGGTCGCTGTAAATTTCGCCAAGAAAGCGCCACGAGCCTTGTTTCGAGAGTAATAGCGTGTGCTTGCCGCGCCAGCCCAACCCCGCCTGCCGGGCGAATTCGACTTCCATGACCGGCGCTGAATCGGAAAAAACACGGTAGCCAAATGGGCCAGCCAGCGCGGCGACGGCCTCGGCCAGTTTTTGCAGGCGCTGGCGCATGACTTTGTGGTAATCGCGGCCTTGAGCGTAGCGGGAAATCGCGGCTTGTTCCGGGGCGGTTTCTGCCGGGGCGGCGGCAGGCAGATAGTCGAGCGCCGCCGAAATGACCGTCAGCGTGCCCAGATGCAGGCGTTGCGGCTGAACGCGCAGTTCGGCGTGGCGGGTCATATAATCCATCTCGCCGTGGCAGCCTGCGGCCAGCCAGTCGCGCAGCCCGGCGATGGCGGCGCTCTCCGGCGCGGCGCGGGCGATGCCGATGGCGGCAAAGCCAAGCCGCCTGCCCGCCGCGCGGATTTGTTCGCGCAGCGCCGTGTCATCCACCGTGGAGTTCTGATCGTGCATAGCCCCGATGTTAACGCCGTTGTTAGCACCGTTTACCACCTGCCCGACGAGGCGGCGACAGCGCGTTTCGGCGCGTTGCTGGCGGCGGGGCTGAAAAGCTCATCACGCCTTGCCAGATTGTCGCCAAACCTGCCGACAACCGAGGTTTTGCCCCCCTCGCCCCTTGCGGGAGAGGGGCCGGGGGAGAGGGGGGAGGCTGCCAAAACGTCCAGCGAGCCAACGCCGCACCCGTTTCTCCCGCAAGGGGAACAGGGCTTTAACGGCGGCCTCGTCATCACCCTCGAAGGCGACTTGGGCACTGGCAAAACAAGTCTGGCGCGGGCGCTGATTCGCGCCTTGGGCCATTGCGGCCCGGTCAAAAGCCCGACTTACGCTCTGGTTGAAGTTTATGTAATTTCGAGTTTATACTTATATCACTTTGATTTTTATCGGTTTGATTCACCTGAGGAATTTCTCGATGCGGGGTTTGGCGAGTATTTCAATGCCAACGCGCTGTGCCTGGTCGAATGGCCGGAGCGCGCTGCCGGTTGCCTGCCGCGCCCCGATCTCCGCTTGCGCCTGCGTCATGAGGGCGCAGGCAGGACGCTCGAAGCCAGCGCCGAATCGCCGGAGGGCGGGCGATGTCTGAACGCGCTCCGAGCCAGCGCCGCCAGTTTCTCCGCTACGCCGGGGCCTCGCTGATCCTTTCGCTGACGCCGCTGGCTGGCCGCGCCGCCGCCAAACCGGCAGTGCTTGCCGTGCGCGTCTGGCCCGCCGCCGATTACACCCGCGTCACGCTGGAATCCGACGCGCCGCTCAAATTCAACCATTTCACCGTCGAAAATCCTGACCGCCTCGTCGTCGACATCGAAGGCGTCGAATTGAACGGCGTATTGGACAGCCTTGCCGGGAAAGTGAGCACTGACGATCCCAACATCAAACTGCTCCGCGCCGGGCGCTTCAAGCCGGGCGTCGTGCGTCTGGTCATGGAATTGAAGGGCAAGGTCAATCCGCAGGTGTTTACGCTCGCCCCGGTCGGCGAATACGGTCATCGGCTGGTTCTCGACGTTTATCCGCAAACCCCGCCCGACCCGCTCATGGCGCTGCTCGAAGGGCGCAAGGACGGCGTCGAGCCATTGCCCAGCGAGCAGGATTTTCCGCTCGACGAAAAAAAGATCGAAGCGCCGGAAGTACAAACGGCCAAAAAATCAGGGAAACCCATCGTCGACCGCCTCGTCACCATCACCCTCGACCCCGGCCACGGCGGCGAAGACCCCGGCGCCGTCGGCAAAGGCGGCACCTATGAAAAAACCGTCACCCTCGCTGTCGCCAAACGCCTCAAACAACGCATCGACGCCGAGCCGAACATGCGCGCCGTGCTCACCCGCGATTCCGATTTCTTCGTGCCGCTTGGCGTGCGCGTGCAAAAAGCCCGGCGCGTGCAAGCCGACCTCTTTTTGTCGATCCACGCCGACGCCTGGATCAAGCCGGACGCCAAGGGATCTTCGGTTTTCGTTCTCTCCGAGCGCGGCGCATCGAGCACACAGGCGCGGCTCCTCGCCCAGCACGAAAACAACGCCGACCTCATCGGCGGCGTCAATATCAGCACCCGCGACCCCTTCCTCGCCCGGACCCTCCTCGATCTGTCGATGACGGCCACCATCGCCGACAGCCTCAAACTGGGCGGCTATCTGCTCGGCGAACTGGGGGCGATCAACACCCTGCACCGGGGCCACGTCGAACAAGCCGGCTTCGCCGTCCTCAAAGCACCCGACATCCCCTCGGCGCTGATCGAAACCGCCTTCATCTCCAACCCCGAAGAAGAACGCCGCCTCAAGGACGACGCCTATCAGGAAAAACTGGCCGACGCCATCGTGCGCGGTATCCGCCAGTATTTCACCAAACACCCGCCCGGCCCGAAGGCAAAAATGGCGGCACTGGGGTGAGCTGAAGATAGCGGTTCCCGGATTCTCAGACACGAAGACGAATCGAAGGCAGTGCGAATCGTGCAGCAAGATGAAGCAGGGCAATCGCATCAACGACAATCACCTGAATCGACATGGTCGACAGCATCCGATACTCCCCTCTCCCTTGATG
>JAITWU010000388.1 GCA_031285115.1 Azonexus sp.
GGGGAGAGGGGCTTTTGGCGGCAGCCGAAAACGGTTGTTGTCATTGGGCAAATGCCAAAAGCATTCATGCGATTGCCCTGCCCCCTGGACCCGGCCATCAAGTATTGAACTTCCGCCCCCCATCATTGCGAGCGCGGCGCGGCAATCCTTGCTGCCGCCTGGGTTTCCACGGGGCTGCGCGCCCTGCGATGACGGTTTTCCAAGCCTTGCTGGACAACTCCATAATCAGTCCTAAGGTATAATTCCGGTGTCATAAAATTATCAAATCAATCCCATGAAACAGATGAAAACCAACCCCGTGGAAAGGCGAACTATCCTGGCCGTTGACGATACACGGGACAATTTGCAACTCATTGCCAGTCTGCTCAAGGATCATTACAAGGTCAAAGTGGCAGGCAGCGGCGACAAGGCGCTCAGTATCGCCCGTGGCAACAACCCTCCCGATCTCATTCTGCTCGACGTCATAATGCCCATTCTTTCCGGCTACGACGTATGCCAGGAGCTGAAGGCCGATCCGGCAACCCGCGACATTCCCATCATCTTCCTCACCTCCATGTCGGATGTCGAGGATGAAAAAAAGGGGCTGGCGATGGGCGCCGCCGACTACATCGCCAAGCCAATCAATCCATCCATTCTGCTGGCGCGGGTGCAAAACCAGTTGAGCCTGAAGGCCGCCGCCGATTTTCTCCGCGATCAAAACGCCTTTCTCGAACAGGAGGTCGCCAAACGAACGCGCGAAATAACGGCCATTCAGGACGTGACCATCCTGGCCATGGCTTCGATGGCCGAAACACGGGATTCGGAAACCGGCAACCATATCCGCCGCACCCAGTTTTACGTCCGGGCGCTGGCCAGGAAACTTCAGGGGCACCCGCGCTTTTCGCACTATCTGACCGACTACAACATCGACATGCTGTTCAAGTCCGCCCCCTTGCATGACATCGGCAAAGTCGGCATTCCTGATCGCATCATGCTGAAGCCGTGGCGCCTTGAGCCGCAGGAATTTGAAATCATGAAAACCCACACCACCCTCGGGCGCGACGCTATCGAGCACGCCGAGCAGGTGCTCGGTATGCGGGTTGATTTTCTCGCCACGGCCAAGGAAATCGCCTATTCCCATCAGGAAAAATGGGATGGCTCAGGTTACCCGCAGGGCATCGGCGGCGATGACATTCCGATTTCGGCGCGGCTGATGGCGGTGGCCGACGTATACGACGCCTTGATCAGTCGGCGCATTTACAAGGAGCCGATGCCGCATGACAAGGCGGTTGCCATCATCCTTGAGGGCAAAGGCTCCCACTTCGACCCGGATATCGTCGATGTCTTTATCGAAATTCAGGATGACTTCCTGACCATTGCCCAGCACTACATGGATTCGGTTCGCGACATCCAGAAAAAAGCGGATTATTTTGAGGTGGCTCTGGCGGATGAAGCGTATTCGCTGGGCAGCCCGCTCGATAGCGAAGCGGTTGCCAATCCGGGGCAAGAAAAAGACGCATGAAACGCCTTTTTGCCGCCCTGGAGCAGCAGACCCTGGGTCTCAAGCTGGCCCTGGGGTTTTGCAGCATACCGGTCGTCGTCGCGCTGATCGGCGGTTTTGGCTTGTACAGGCTGTCGCAAATCGACGCGAGTATGCAAAACCTCTATGAAAAAGAGTTTCTCGGTGTCTCTCACCTCAAGGAAGTACGCGTCCACTTTGTCGAGATGGGGCGAGCCTTGCGTCAGGCGGTATTGGCTCCGACTGAGGCGGAGCGGGAAAAAGCCATCAAACAGATGAATGCCGCCGATACGGCGACGATCAACAGCCTTGAGCAAGCGCGCAGCCTGGTCTATCGACCGGAAAACCTGGCGCACCTGGCCAGGTTTCAGGAAACATTGTTCCTCTACAAAAGCGACATCAACAAAGTACTGACCGCGACGTTTGCTGGCAAACAGGAGCAGGCAATCGCCATTCTTTCCTCGCCCGACTTTCAGAAATTCGGGACCGACGCTGATACGGCGCTGATGGAAGCCGTGCAAATCAAGGAAGAAAACGCACAAAATTCGGCCCTCCGCTCCAAGGAAATTCTCCGCGAAAGCAAGCAGTTGACGGTACTCCTGCTGATTTTCGGCATGGGACTGGGCGCCAGCATGAGCTGGGTCATCTGGCGCTCGATCAGCCGTCCGGCGGGACGTTTGCGTTCGGCGGTGGAGCGCCTGGCGGCGGGGGACCTCGAAGCCCCCGTGCCCTATACCAAAGCGGACAACGAAACCGGCGCGCTCGCCCGCGCCATCAAGGTATTGCAGCACGAGGCCCAGCAAATGGAAGGGCAACGCTGGCTGAAAAGCCATCTGGCGACGATCCAGTCCGATCTCCAGTTGGCCGATTCGCCGCTCGAACTGGCCGAGAAATTCCTCTCCGCAATCGCGCCGCTGCTGCATGTGGGGTATGGCGTCATCTACCCCTACGACGACGAAGCCAGGCAGCTCCGCTTCCTGTCGGGGTACGCCTACCCGGGACGCCCCGCCGCCTCTTACGACATCGGCCAGGGCCTGATCGGTCAATGCGCCAAGGAGAGGCAAGCGATCATCATCACGGAGCCGCCAGCCGACTATGTCCGTATCACTTCCGCCCTGGGCAGGATCGTTCCCCGGCTCATCCTCATCATGCCGATACAGCGGCGAAAAAACTTGCAGGGCGTGGTCGAACTGGCGCTGCTGGAAACGCTCAACGCCAACGAACAGGCTTTGCTCGACGGCTTGCTGCCGATCCTCGCCCTGAATATGGAAATTCTGGCGCGCAACGCCAAGGTGCAGCAATTGCTGGAAGAAGCGCAATATCAGACAGAATTCCTGGAAGAACAGGCAGTCCAACTGGAACAGCAGGCGGTCGAACTGAAAGCGCAGCGGAAATCGTTACAGGACGCGACCGAAACGCTGACTCTCCTCGAAGAGCACAGTCGGCTGATCCTGGAGTCGGTCAACGACTGCATCGTCGGGATGGATAATGGCGGCGTGATCACCTTCGCCAATCCGGCGGCCTGCACGATGCTGGAATACCGCAGCGAGGAACTGATCGGAATGGAAATGCATTCTTCCATTCACCATTCCCGCGCCGACGGAACCGTTTTCCCCCGCGAGGAATGTCCGATGTATCTGACCTCGCAGGACGGGCAGGCGCGACAGATCGACGACGAGGTGCTCTGGCGCAAGGATGGCGTCTCTTTCCCGGTGGAATACTCGACCACGCCGGTATTCAAAAACGATGTTCTGACAGGAACAGTCATCATTTTCCGCGACATCACGGAACGTCTGGCGGCGCAGAAAGAGATGACCAACGAGCGCGAACGGTTGCAGAGCATCCTCGACACAAGCCCGATCAATATCACTTTTTCGATCCAGGGACAGTTGCGTTTCGTCAACCCCAAATTCACCGAAACATTCGGCCTTGAGGCCGGAGACAACGTGCTCGATCTCTACCCGTACCCGGAAGAGCGCGATGCCCTGGCCGCCATGCTCGAACGCGAGGGTATCGCCCGCAATCAGGAAATCCGGATGTACGACCGCCATCACCGGATTCTCGATGTGCTGGTGACCTACCTGCCGATCACCTACGACGGGGAAGAAGGCGCCCTCGGCTGGATCGTCGATATTTCCGAGCGCAAGCGAGCCGAGATGGAAATCCTGCGGGCCAAGGAAAAAGCCGAAGAAGCGACTCTGGCCAAGAGCGATTTTCTCGCCAACATGAGCCACGAAATCCGCACGCCGATGAATACCATCATCGGCATGTCGCAGTTGGCGCTGGAAACAAAACTCAACAAGAAACAGCAGAATTACGTTGAAAAAGTGCATCGCTCGGCGAAAAACCTGCTCGGCATCATCAACGACATCCTTGATTTTTCCAAGATCGAGGCAGGCAGGATGGTCGTGGAAAACGTCGCTTTCCGCCTCGAAGATGTGATGGACAATCTCGCCAACCTGATCGGCCTGAAGGCCGAGGACAACGGTCTGGAGTTTCTGTTCAACGTCAGGCCGGGGGTGCCGATGGCGCTGGTCGGCGACCCTCTGCGCCTCGGTCAGGTGTTGACCAATCTCGCCGCCAATGCCATCAAATTCACCGAAGAAGGCGAAATCATCGTCGGCATCGAGCAAATCGCGCAGGTGGCTGGCAACGTCGAATTGCACTTCTGGGTCAAGGACAGCGGGATCGGCATGACGACGGAACAATGCGGCAAATTGTTCCAGTCATTCAGTCAGGCAGATGCTTCGACGACCCGCAAATATGGCGGCAGCGGCTTGGGCCTCGCCATTTCCAAAAATCTGGTGGAAATGATGAGCGGGCGCATCTGGTTCGAAAGCCAGCCAGGCAAAGGGTCCACCTTTCACTTCAGCGCCCGTTTTGGCTTGCAGACGGAACCCGTACCGCCGCGCATGATGCTGGCTGACGAACTGCGTGGGCTGCGCGCGCTCATCGTCGATGACAATGCCTCGGCCCGGGAGATTCTATCGACCATGGTCAGCCAGTTTGGCATGACGGCGGATACCGTCGCCGATGGTCAACGCGCCCTGTCGATGATCCATGCCGCTGAAAAGAATGGCCGCCCCTACGATCTCGTCCTGATGGACTGGAAAATGCCGCTCATGGATGGCATCGAGACGGTCGGCAAGTTCCGGGCCGAACCTGCGGCGCGCCATCCGGCGGTCATCATGGTTTCGTCTTACGGTCGGGAAGATGTTCTGGCCGAGGCCAGGAGGCGCGGCGTCTATCTCGACCACGTTCTCACCAAGCCAACGACGCCCTCGACGCTGCTCGAAGCCATCGGCGAAGCGCTGGGCAAAGGCTTCATCGTCGAAACCCGGGCTGATGAAAAGACCGATTCCCACAAGGAGGCAATGGGGCGGCTGCAAAATGCCCGCTTGCTGCTGGTCGACGACAATGAATTGAATCAGGAACTCGTTCTCGAACTGCTCAACAAAGCCGGGGTCGAGGCAGTACTGGCCAAAAACGGCCAGGAGGCCCTCGATATTCTCAGCCGCGATGACCGTTTCGACGGCGTGCTCATGGACTGCCAGATGCCGGTCATGGACGGCTACATGACGACGCAGGAAATCCGCAAGAACCCGGCCTGGGAAAAGCTGCCCATCATCGCCATGACAGCCAGCGCCATGAGCGGCGACCGGGAGAAGGTGCTCGGCGTCGGCATGAACGACCATATCGCCAAGCCGCTCGATATAGGCGAAATGTTCGTCACCATTGCCCGTTGGGTAACCCCCGCCGCCAGGCAGGAATCCGCCGCGCCGCCCAGCCTGAAAGACTTGCCGGGCATTGATACGCGGGCGGGACTCGCCACCACCCTGGACGATGAAAAGCTCTACCGCAGATTGCTCATCAAGTTCCGCGACGGCCAACGCAACTTCGCCGCAACCTTCGCCGCAGCCCTCGCCGATGGCGATTCGACCGCCGCCCGGAGAGCCGCACATACGCTCAAAGGCGTCGCCGGCAACATCGGCGCCAAAGCCGTGCAGGCCGCTGCCGCCGAGTTGGATCAAGCCTGCGCGGCGGATGCCGCCGCCAGCGTCATCGCCGACCTGCTGGCCCAAACGTCGGCCCGATTGGCGACCGTCATAGCTGGCCTCGACGGCCTGGATGCTGGCGGCGAAACGGCCAGTCCCGTCGCCAATCCCGTCGCCAGCGCCGTCGACCAGGCACATGCTCCGGAACTGCTGGCGCGGTTGAAATCCCTGCTCGAAGAAAGCGATGCCGCAGCCGACGAAGCGGCGCTGGCGCTGGCTGACGCCGTCAGGGGCAGCGCCCTGGAAAACCCCGTGGGCAAAATCGTAGCAGCCGTCTCGGACCTCGACTTCGACGCCGCCCTGGAGATGATCGCCGCGCTGCCTGACTGGACAGACTGACCAATCCTGGCAGTTCAACCGCGCGCAGACGAAGCGCCGACAGCACGGTCATACACGCCAGCAGAAGACGCAACGGGATTCTTGTGAAAACCCGATGGCTGCACGCCGTCACCGGGTCATTGAAAATGGCTGGCTTTTCAAATCAAAATCATCCCCGTTCCAGCACTCTCGTCCGCGCCAGCACCAGCGCGAAGCGCGAACCCTGGCCGGGCGTGCTGACGATTTGCAGCTTGCCGCCGTGGCGTTCGACGACATGCTTGGTGATCGAAAGGCCGAGGCCGGTGCCGCCATCGTCGTTCTGGCGGGTGCGGCTTTTGTCGACGCGGTAAAAGCGTTCGGTGAGGCGCGGCAGGTGTTCGGCGGCGATGCCGGGGCCGTTGTCGGTGACTTCAAAACAGGCGTTGCCCTCCGAGTCGCGCGACCAGCGGGCGGTGATACAGCCCTTGGCGCCAGAGTAGCGCACGGCATTGGCGAGCAGGTTGCTCATGGCGCTGCGGATTTCGCTGGCAGCGCCGGCAAAATCAAAATCAACCGCCGTCTCGATATGGAGATGTTGCGCTTCTTCCCCATACAGCCGCGTCGATAGCGCAAAGGCTTCCGCCGCGCAGTGTGCCGTCACCTCACGTAAATCGACGCGCTCGCCCTTGCCCGGCAGCGGGCTGCCTTCGAGCCTGGAGAGCATGAGCAGGTCGCCGACCAGCGCCTGCATCCGCGTCGTCTGCTGCGCCATCAGGCCGAGATAACGGGCCTTTTCGTCGCCGGACAGATCGAGGTTTTGCAGGGTTTCGATAAATCCGGCCAGAACCGTGAGCGGGGTACGGATGTCGTGCGAGACATTGGCGACAAAATCGCGCCGCATGGCGTCAGTCCGCCGCTGGGCAGTAACGTCGGCGGACAGCAGCAAAATGCGGTCGGCGCCATAGGCTTGCCGCTGCACCAGCAATTGCACGGGCTGGCCGGAGGCGTTCGCGTGGCCGGGCATTTCAAGCGGCGGGCGCGGCTCGCCGTACCAGGAAAACCAGGTGACGAAGAGCGGGTCGCGGACCAGATGGATGATATGCTGGCCTTGATCGCGCTCGGCATCGAGACCGAAATGCGCGGCGGCGACAGCATTGCAAAAGAGAATGCGGCCTTCGCGGTGGAGCAGCACGATGCCATCCGGCAGAGCGTCGAGCGCCGTCATCAGCCTCTCAAGCCGGGCCGCGCTTTCCTTGACCTGCGCCTCTCCACGGCTCAAGGCGCGCCGTGTGGAGGCGGCAGCCCGGCCCCAGTCGCCAGCAGGATCAGGCATGGCGCTGGCGGTTGGATCGGCGATCCAGTGTACGAAGCGCCGGGCGCGCTGACGGTTGATGATGAGCAGCGCGACGGCGCCAGCCAGCAGAACGAAGAGCAGGATGAGGATGGCGTTCACGGTGCTGACAGTGCCCCGATATTGACCCGGTAGCCTTCGCCGCGCACGGTTTCGATGGCTGCCGTACCGATTTCGCCCATGACCTCGCGCAGATTTTCGCGCAGGCGTTTGATGTGCACGTCGACCGTCCGCTCTTCGATAAACACATGGTCGCCCCACACTTTATCGAGTAACACGGCGCGGCTGTGTACCCGGTCGGGGGCGAGCAGGAGGTGGTGCAGGAGGCGAAATTCGGTCGGCCCCAGTTTGACCACCGCGCCGTTCCAGGTGACGCGATGCGCCGCCGGGTCGAGCATCAGCGCGCCAACGGCGACGGCTTCCGCCGTGGCGTGCGGGGCGCGGCGGCGCAGCACGGCGCGGACGCGGGCGAGCAGTTCCTTGGGTGAAAAGGGTTTGACGATGTAATCGTCGGCCCCGGCATCCAGCCCGGCAACGCGGTCGGATTCTTCGACGCGGGCAGTCAGCATGAGGATGGGAATGTCGCGCGTGCGCGGATTGGCCCGCCAGCGCCGGGCGAGCGTAATGCCGGGTTCGCCGGGCAGCATCCAGTCAAGCAGAATGGCGTCGGGCAGACGCGCGTCGACTTGACGCTGGGCGGCGCGGCTGTCAGCGGCCAGCACGCTGTCGTAACCGGCGTGGCGCAGGTTCACCGCAATCAGTTCGGCAATCGCCGCTTCGTCCTCAACGATCAAAATACGCGGTGAATCGGTCATGGCTCGCCCGTTTCGCTATCCATCGCCCCGACGATTTCCGCCTCCGTCTCGGCCAGCGAGCGGTGCCGCACGTCGGCTCCTTTGACGACGTAGATCACACATTCGGCAATATTCTTGGCGTGGTCGCCAATGCGCTCGATGGCCTTGGCGATAAAGAGGAGATCGAGGCTCTGCGTAATGGTGCGCGGGTCTTCCATCATGTAGGTGATGAGTTTTCTGACAAAGCCGTCAAACTCGCGGTCGACATCGGCATCGCCTTTGAGGGTCGAAAACGCGGCAATGGTGTCGAGCCGGGCGAAGGCGTCGAGCGATTTGGCGATCAGCCCGGCGGCGAGATCGCAGCCGAGGCGCAGGTCGGCGAGCGGCAGTGAAACCGCCCCGGCGTTGACAATCGAGCGCACCATGCGGGCGATTTTCGCCGCTTCGTCGCCAGCCCGTTCGAGATTGCCGGTGACGCGGGCAATCGAGAGGAGGAGCCGCAGATCCACCGCCGCCGGTTGGCGGCGGGCGATGATGCGCGTCAGTTCGTCGTCGATGGCGATTTCCATCGCATTGACGCGCAGTTCATCGGTCAGCACCGCTTCGGCAAATTCGCCGCTCTGGTGGGTCAAAGCCGCCAGCGCCTGGCGCAACTGCGCCTCCACCAGCCCGCCCATCGCCAGAAGGTTGGAAGAAAGCTGCGCCAGTTCGTTATCGAACTGGCTGGAGAGATGTTTTTCGGTCATGGTTTTTGTCTCCGGTTTTTAGCCAAAACGTCCGGTGATGTAATCCTCGGTTTCCTGGCGTTGGGGTTTGAAAAAAATCTGCTTGGTTTCGCCAAATTCGATCAATTCGCCGAGATACATATAGGCGACGAAATCGCTGCATCGCGCCGCCTGCTGCATGTTGTGGGTGACGATGGCGATGGTGATCTCGTTTTTGAGTTCGGCGATCAGCTCCTCGATCTTGCCGGTGGAAATCGGGTCGAGCGCCGAGCAGGGTTCGTCGAGCAGCAGCACTTCCGGCTTGATCGCCACGCCGCGCGCGATGCACAGGCGCTGCTGCTGGCCGCCCGACAAGCTCATGCCGCTGGCGGTCAGTTTGTTTTTCACCTCCTCCCACAGCGCCGCTTTACGCAGCGCCCATTCGACGCGGTCGTCCATGTCGGCGGGGTTGAGTTTTTCGTAGAGCTTCACGCCGAAGGCCACGTTGTCGTAAATACTCATCGGGAAAGGCGTCGGCTTCTGAAACACCATGCCGACCCGCGCCCGCACCAGCGCGACATCGAGGCTGCGGTCGAGCAGATCCTCGCCATCAAGCAGCACCTGGCCGCTCGCCTGCTGGCCGGGATACAGCTCGTACATGCGGTTAAAGACGCGGAGCAAGGTCGATTTGCCGCAGCCGGAAGGTCCGATGAAGGCCGTCACCTGCTTTTTGGCAATGTCGAGCGAGATATTTTTCAGGGCGTGAAAATTACCGTAGTGGAAATTCAAGTCACGCACGGTCAGTTTGGGGGGCAGTGAAGTTTGTATTGGTTTATCCATTTTGCTTATCCATGATTCCACGCGGTTTTCAAGCCCCTCTCCCGCGAGGGGAGAGGGTGTTTCGGACCGCCGCCGTGATCGGGGAAATGATGTAATTTCATCTCAACGCTTCTCCCGTGTAATCCAGCGGGCCGCGATGTTGAGCAGCAGCACCGCCAGCGTAATCAGGAAGACGCCCGCCCAGGCCAGTTGTTGCCAGTTTTCGTAAGGACTCATGGCGAATTTGAAAATGGTCACTGGCAGATTGGCCATCGGCGCGCCGAGGTCGGCGCTCCAGAACTGGTTGTTGAGCGCGGTAAAGAGCAGCGGCGCGGTTTCGCCGGCAATGCGCGCCACCGCCAGCAGGATGCCGGTGATGACGCCCGCCCGCGCCGCGCGCAGGGTGATTTGCAAAATCACCTTCCACTTTGGCGTACCCAGCGCGTAAGCCGCTTCGCGCTGACCCGCCGGGATCAGGCGGAGCATGTCTTCGGTAGTGCGGATGACCACCGGAATCACCAGCAGCGCCAGCGCCAGCGCCCCGGCGATGGCGGAAAATGTATGAAACCGCTTGACCGCCAGCGTGTAGATAAAGAGGCCGATCACGATCGACGGCGCCGAGAGCAGAATGTCATTGACAAAGCGCGTGGCGCTGGCGAGCCAGCCTTTGTCGTACTCGGCGAGATAAATGCCGGACATGACGCCAATCGGCGCGCCAATGAAAGTCGCTATCGCCACCATCACGAAAGAGCCAAAAATGGCGTTGGCCAGACCGCCTTCTTCATTGGGCGGCGGCGTCATCTGCGTCAGCGTCGATAGCGCCAGACCGCCCAGCCCCAGGCGCAGCGTTTCCCACAAAATCCAGATCAGCCAGAAAACGCCAAAGGCCATCGCCACGAGCGCCAGCGTCAGCGCCAGCCGATTGATCCGCCGCCGCGCCGCAAAACGCCGGGCAGCAACGTCATCGCGCAGAATCAGGCTCATGTCCGCCCTCCTTCCCGGCGTTGCAGGCGCATCAGCAGCCATTTGGAAAAGGCCAGCACGACAAAGGTGATGAAAAACAGCACCAGCCCCAGGTACAACAGCGAGGCTTCATGCAGGCCGCCGCCGCTTTCGGCAAACTCGTTGGCGAGCGCCGAGGTAATGCTGTTGGCGGCTTGAAAGAGCGACGGCGAATCGAGCTGGCTCATATTGCCGATGACGAAAGTCACCGCCATCGTCTCGCCGAGCGCCCGGCCAAGGCCGAGCATGACGCCGCCGATGACGCCCGCTTTGGTATAAGGCAGCACCACTTTCCAGACCACTTCCCAGGTCGTCGAACCGAGACCATAAGCGGATTCCTTGAGCAGTGCGGGCGTGACTTCAAACACATCGCGCATCACTGCGCTGATGAAGGGAATGATCATGATCGCCAGAATGATGCCCGCCGACAGAATGCCGATGCCGACCGGCGGGCCGGTAAACAAGACACCCAAACCCGGCGTTGCGCCAAACAGGTTTTGCAAAGGCTGCTGGACATAAATCGCCAAAATCGGCCCGAAGACGAGCAGGCCCCACATGCCATAAACGATGGATGGCACCGCCGCCAGCAGTTCAATCGCCGTGCCAAGCGGGCGCTTGAGCCAGACGGGCGACAATTCGGTGAGGAACAGCGCAATGCCAAAGCTCACCGGCACGGCAATGACGAGCGCGATGAGCGAAGTCGCCAGCGTGCCGTAAATCATCGCCAGCGCGCCAAATTCGTTTTGACCGGGGTCCCAGAGCGCGCGCGTCAAAAAGCCGAGGCCGTATTTTTCGATGGCGGGCCAGGCGCCGATCAGCAGCGTCAGCAAAATCCCCGCCAGCAACAGCAAGGTCAGCCCCGCCGCGCCGCGCGCCAGCCAGCCAAACACGCGATCAGCCCAAACGCCCGGCGCCTGCCGCACAGGCGTCGGCGGCAAGGCCATATCGACGGACCAGGCCGTCGCAGCGGGTTGGGCAAAAGGTTGGAGAGAAAGAGAAGAGGACATATCGCTACGACTTTTTCTCGGCCAGGCGCATATCTTCGATGCGATCAATGTGCGCCATGATGATTTTCAGCTCGTCATCCGCCAGCGCCGAGAGCACCGCAAGGCCGCCGCGCAGCAGGTCGCTTTTCTTGTAACTGCCGCCGAGACGCTTTTTCAAGCGGGTGATCTGGGCGTATTCCTCGGCGGGTATCGTGAAACTGTCGCGCACCCATTTGATTTTGGGCGCTTTGCCCGGCTTTTTGACCACCACGGGCTTGGCCTGTTGCGGCGATTGGCAATGGGCGGCGATTGCCAGCTCCAGGGCTTCGTCCAATTCCAGACGATATTTCTCCGCCACCTGATCGACCGTCTGCTGCTGCTGTGCGGCTTTCTGCGCTGCCGCCTTGGCGGCTGACGCCGGGCGCTTGCTTGCCGCCCGCGCGCAGCCTTGCACCCTGGTCGGCCTTTTGGCCACCGCTTGCTCGCTACTTGTTTCCATCGTTACGCCTCCATGTTTCGACAAGCTCGGGATGGACCTCACCCCAAGCCGTTCGCTTTATTGAAAAGCAATCGCCTTGCCCGAGGCATCCCTGATCTGACTCCACGACTGGCGAATCATCTCCGTCACTGTATCCGGCATCGTCACATAGTCCAGTCCTTCGGCAGTTTTATCGCCCTCGCGGTAAGCCCAGTTGAAAAACTTGAGCGTGACGGCGGCCTGCGTCGGCTTGTCCTGCACCTTATGCATCAGGATGAAAGTTGCGCCGGTAATCGGCCATGCCCCCTTGCCCGCCTGATTGGTCAGCACCTGATAGAAAGTCTTGTTCCATTCCGCATCGGCAGCCGCCGCCTTGAAAGTCTCGGCCCCCGGCGCAACGAATACGCCCGCCGCGTTGCGCATGAGCGCATAGCTCATCCTGTTTTGCTTGACGTAGGCGTATTCGACATAACCGATCGAATTGGGCAGCCGACCGACATAGGCGGCGACGCCCTCATTGCCCTTGCCGCCGACGCCAACCGGCCATTTGACCGCCGTGCCTTCGCCGACCTCACTCTTCCACTGGGCGCTGACCTTGCTCAGGTAATTGGTAAAGAGAAAGGTCGTGCCCGAACCATCCGAGCGGCTGACCGGCGCAATCGGCGCATCCGGCAGCGCCAGACCCGGATTGAGCGCTTTGATCGCGGCATCGCTCCAGCGCGTGATTTTGCCGAGATAAATATGGGCGAGAGTCTGACCATCGAGCTTGAGTTCGCCCGGCTTGACGCCTTGAATATTGACCACCGGAATCACCCCGCCCATCACCGTCGGAAACTGCGTCAGTCCTTTGGCCGCCAAATCCTGATCGGTCAGCGGCATGTCGGAAGCGCCAAAATCGACGGTCTTGGCGTCGACCTGCTTGATCCCCGCGCCGGAGCCAACCGACTGGTAATTGATCTGCACCCCCGTCGCCTTGTTGTAATCCGCCGCCCACTTGGCATACAAAGGCGCCGGAAAACTCGCCCCGGCCCCCGTAACGCTCTGAGCCGCCACCGCGACCGAAGCAGCCAATAGAACAGCGCCAACCGCCAACCGGCCCGTGCAAAAAACTCTACTTTTGAACATGCGTTGTTTCCTTTCATTGACATTGAACAACGCTCGGCACTTTAGAGAAGGCGTGTGACGGTTTTGTGACAGTCCGGCTGGGGAATTGAAGATGCAGGGGGATAAGCTGCAAAGCAGCGCCATCCATCGCTCCCCCTGTTTGATGGCGACCTGCGGCCTTATCCACCCTTGTATTATCAATCTCGCCTTGAGTTGCAACGCAAGGCAGAGCGACTGGACGCTGCAAGCGTGGAGACGGTGAGGATCGTGGAGGGTTTGCCGCCGCTCACAGAGCGCCAATAAGGCCGCGCCCGTCAGCCTGTCGTGACGAAGCGGTCAGCAGAAAGCCGCGTTTCGCCATCCCAGCGATAGGCGACCAGCGGCCCGCCT
>JAITWU010000108.1 GCA_031285115.1 Azonexus sp.
TCGACCGTGCTCGATTCGTCGTAGAGGCCGATGCGGCCGATGAAGCGGCTTTCGATCCCGGCTTCGTTGGCAATCGCGCCGACGATGTCCTTGACCTGAACGCCGTGGTCGCGGCCCACGTCGATGCGGTAGCGCACCATGTCGCCGCCTGCGGCGGGGCGGGGTGGGCGTTCGCCGCGCGAGTCGGGGCGTGAGTCTGAGCGTGAGTCTGAACGTGCCTCGAAGCGTGGGCGGTCTTCGCGGGCGGCAAAGCGCGGGCTTTTGCCGCGCTCTTCAAAGCGTGGCCGGTCTTCGCGTTCGCCGAAAGCGGGCGGGCGGCGGCCATCACGGGGGGACGGGGCCGAACGCAGGGGCGGGTCTTCGCCAGCGACCTGCAAGGGCTTGCCTTCCTGCGCCATCATCGCCAGCGCGGCGGCGATTTCTTCGGCGCTGACATCTTGTTCTTCGGCCATTTGCGAAACGATGTTGGCGAAGAAGTCGAGACCCTCGGCATTGATCACTTCCGCGACTTTTTCCTTGAAGGCGGCGACGCGCCGGTTGGTCACGTCGGCCCGCGAGGGCAGGGTCAGCGGCGTGATCGGCTGGCGCGTGGCGCGTTCGATGGTGCGCAACATGCGGATTTCGCGCGGCGCGACAAAAAGAATGGCGTTGCCAGCGCGACCGGCGCGGCCCGTGCGGCCAATGCGGTGCACATAAGCCTCGGTGTCGTAGGGAATGTCGTAATTGACGACGTGGCTGATGCGCGAAACGTCGATGCCACGGGCGGCAACGTCGGTGGCGACAACGATGTCGAGGGCGCCGGATTTGAGTTGCTCGATGACGCGCTCGCGCATCTGCTGGTTGAGGTCGCCGCTCAAGGCGGCGGCGGCGTAGCCACGGGCGCTGAGTTTGTCGGCGAGTTCGACGGTCGCTGTCTTGGTGCGGACGAAGATGATGGCGGCGTCGAAATCGTCTTCGACTTCGAGAATGCGGGTCAGCGCGTCGAGCTTGTGGAGGCCGGAAACCTGCCAATACACCTGACGGATGGCGGCAACCGTGGCGGTGGCCGATTTGATTTTGATTTCGTGCGGCGCGGTGAGATATTTTTGCGCCACACGGCGAATCTGCTCCGGCATGGTGGCCGAAAAGAGCGCCGTCTGGTGCTGCTCCGGCGTGTGTTCGAGAATCCACTCGACATCGTCGATAAAGCCCATGCGCAGCATTTCGTCGGCTTCATCGAGAACGAGGGTTTGCAAATGGTCGAGATTGAGCGTTTTGCGCTCCAGATGATCCATGACCCGGCCCGGCGTGCCGACGATGACCTGCGCGCCGCGCGCCAGTTGCTTCAACTGGATGGTGTAGCTCTGGCCGCCGTAAATCGGCAGCACATGAAAGCCGGGCAGGTTTTTGGCGTAGGTCTGCAAGGCTTCGGCCACCTGAATCGCCAGTTCGCGCGTCGGCGTCAGGATGAGGGCCTGCGGCTTCAGCAGTTTGGCGTCGATGCGCTCCATGATCGGCAGCGCGAAAGCCGCCGTCTTGCCGGTGCCGGTCTGGGCCATGCCGATCATGTCGTGGCCTTCGAGCAAGACCGGAATGCAGCGGGCCTGAATCGGCGAAGGGGTTTCGTAGCCGATTTCGGCGAGCGTTTTGAGCAGGGATTCGCTTAGGCCGAGATCGGCAAAGCTGTCGACGGCAGTCGTCATGAGAGATGTTTCCTTTCTTCGTCGCTCTTTCGCCTTGCCGGGCGGGCGACGGATAGCCCGCTTCGGGCAACCTTGAGTGACCCCAACGCAGCCATGCCGGGGAAGTGAATCAATGGGGTGAATCCTGCACAAGAACCTGAAAAAACCGGCGGCTGCTCGGAATTACTGCGGGTTAAGCATCACGCATTGAACTGATTATTATACGTTTTTTTGCCAGCCTCGCCAAGCGGCAAGGGCGATTTTTCAGGGCTGGGCCGATGTCGATCGCGCTGCCTGCGGAATCGAACCGGCCCCCCGGTCTGGGCGCAGCCGCCCTTTTCGGCTACAATTCGGCTTTCCCGCAGCCTGTCTTTTTATGACCAAATTTGTTTTCGTAACGGGCGGTGTCGTGTCCTCCCTGGGCAAAGGCATCGCCGCCGCGTCGCTGGGGGCCATTCTGGAGTCTCGCGGCATCAGAGTGACGCATCTCAAGCTCGATCCTTACATCAACGTCGATCCCGGCACGATGAGTCCTTTCCAGCATGGCGAGGTGTTCGTCACCGAGGATGGCGCTGAAACCGACCTCGATCTCGGCCACTACGAGCGTTTTACCAGCGCCCGCATGAGTCGGCGCAATAATTTCACCACCGGCCAGATCTATGACTCGGTGCTCAAAAAGGAGCGGCGCGGCGAGTATCTCGGGCGCACGGTGCAGGTCATTCCGCACATTACCGACGAGATCAAGGGCAAGATCAAGGCTGGCGCGGCGGAGGCCGATCTGGCCATCGTCGAGGTCGGCGGCACGGTCGGCGACATCGAATCGCTGCCTTTCCTCGAAGCCATCCGCCAGATGGGCATCGAAGAAGGCCGCAACAATGTCTGCTACATGCA
>JAITWU010000253.1 GCA_031285115.1 Azonexus sp.
CAATCGGCCTGTCCGCTTCATCCGCCTTCGCGCAAGATGTCGTCGTTGACGGCACGGGAGTCATTCCCTACGCGATCGACGGTCGCAATGTTGTTACCCGCAGCGGAGCCGGTTTGTGCTGGCGTACCGGTTACTGGACTGCGGCCGCCGCCGAGGCCGCCCCGGCAGGCGAGTTCCCGGTCGGATGCGGATGTGATGGCGACATCGTTCCCAAAGATAAATGCGAAGCTGCCCCGGCTCCCGCCCCGGTAGCCGAAGCCGCTCCGGCGCCCGCGCAGGTTGGCGAAGTCGGCCAGGAAAAGGTTCGCCTGAATGCCGACTTCCTGTTCGCCTTCAACGACGCCACGCTCAAAGCCGAAGGCCGTACCGCCCTGGACACCGTTGCTGCCCAGGCCAAGGAACTTCAGCTTGAAGTCGTCATCGTGACCGGCCATACCGACCGCATCGGTGGCGACGCCTACAACCAGAAGCTCTCCGAGCGCCGCGCCCAGGCGGTCAAGGACTATCTGGTCGGCAAGGGCATCGCCGCTGACCGCATCTACACCGAAGGCAAGGGCAAAACCCAGCCGGTGACCGGCGACAAGTGCACGGGCAACGCCAAGACCAAAGCTCTCATCGACTGCCTGCAACCGGATCGCCGCGTCGATATCGAACTCATCGGCACCAAGTAAGACGCTGCTACAATCGAAAGCCCTGCTCCGGCAGGGCTTTTTTCTTTCCTGCTGCCGAACCACGATCATGCTCAACGCCGACCCTGCCGAACTCGACAAATTTGGTGAACTCGCCCATCGCTGGTGGGACCCGAACAGCGAATTCAAGCCGCTGCACGACATCAACCCGCTGCGCCTTGACTGGATCGACGGCATTGTCGGCCTGGCTGGCAAAAAGGCGCTCGATGTCGGCTGCGGCGGCGGGCTGCTCTCTGAAGGCATGGCCGCCCGTGGCGCCAGCGTGATCGGCATCGACCTCTCCGACAAACCCCTCGGCGTCGCCCGTCTGCATCTTCTGGAGAGCGGCTTGCAGGTCGATTACCGCAAAATCGCCGTCGAACAACTGGCGGCGGACATGCCCGCCGCCTTCGATGTCGTCACCTGCCTCGAAATGCTCGAACACGTCCCCGATCCGCCCAGCGTCGTGGCCGCCTGCGCCCGTCTGGTCAAACCGGGCGGTCAGGTTTTCTTTTCAACGCTCAACCGCAATCCCAAAGCTTATCTGTTCGCCGTCGTCGGCGCTGAATACATCCTCCGCCTTCTGCCGCGCGGCACCCATGATTACGCCCGTTTCATCAAACCGTCGGAACTGACGCGCTGGGCCAAAACCGCTGATCTCGAACCGCAAGCGTTGATCGGCATGAGTTACAACCCATTGAGCAAAACGTATTCGCTCGGCCACGACACCAGCGTCAATTACCTCATGCACGCCACCCGCGTCGGCTGAAACCGGCGATGTTTGCAGCCATCCTCTTCGACCTCGACGGCACCCTCGCCGACACCGCGCCCGACCTGGGCGAGGCCGCCAACGCCCTGCTGCGCGAGGCAGGTCTGAGCGAAAAACCGCTCGCCGAACTGCGCCCCCACACCTCAAACGGCGCACGCGGCCTGCTCTACGCCACTTTCGGCATGACCCCGGAGAGCACCGGCTACGCGCAACGGGTGCAAGGCTTTCTCGACCACTACGCCGCCCGCCTCTGCGTCGACAGCCGCCTCTTTCCCGGCATTCCCGAACTGCTCGACGAAATCGAAGCGCGGCGACTCCCCTGGGGCGTCGTCACCAACAAATACCGCCGCTTCACCGACCCGCTGGCCATCCAGCTTGGCCTTTCGCCGCGCACCCCGTGCATCGTCAGCGGCGACACCACCGCCGCCGCCAAACCCTCGCCGCTGCCTTTGCTGCACGCCTGCGAAATTCTCGGCTGCGACCCACGGCAAACCCTCTACATCGGCGACGACCGGCGCGACATCATCGCCGGCAAGGCCGCTGGCTGCGCCACCATCGCCGCGGCCTGGGGCTACCTCGGCAGCGGCGGCCCGATCAGCGAATGGGGCGCCGACTGGATCATCGACCAGCCGGATGATCTGCTCACTTTTCTGCCAACGCGCCTCATCCGGAAATAAGCAGTTTGTACGGCATCACCGCGCCGCCCGCCGCTCGCGGCGGCGGTAGCCGAGCACGGCGGGCATGACGGCGGCCAATACCAGCAATAGCGCAGCAACGAGCGGCCACAGCGCGGGCTGGTTCCAGGCGCGGCGGGCGCTGGCGCGTTCGCTGGCGTCGATGCGCTGGTATTTGAGGATGTTGTTGCCGACATCATTGGGTTTGCGGTTTTTCAGCCAGCGGTGGCCGAGGGTGTAGCTCTTGGGGTGCAGACCGAAGACCCACGGCGCGTCGTGCTGCAAAATGTGGTTCATGCGGCGGATGATCTGGAGGCGCTCCGGCGTGTTGTCCATGTTTTTCATGCGTAAAAACAGGCTGTCGAATTCCGGGTTGGCGTAATTGGAGGAATTTTCGCCGCCGTGTTCGACGCGGGTTTCGGCGCCGTTCAAGAGAAAAAAGAAATTTTCCGGGTCGGGGTAATCGGCGTTCCAGCCAAGGTAATAAAGCTGGACATTGCCTTTGCGCAGTTTGTCCTGAAAGCGGTTGAAATCGGTCGAGCGCACCACCAGTTGCGCGTCGATTTTGGCGAACTGGCGGGTCAGCCAGTCGAGGCGCGATTTTTCGCCCATGCCGCCGCCGGTGGTGTCGAGGTACAAAATGAGCGGCTCGCCGGTTTTTTCATGGCGACCGCGCGGATAACCGGCTTCGGCCAAGAGTTGCCGCGCCGTCTCGACCGATTTGCGGCGCGGCTTGCCGTCGGCCCAGTCGTACACCGTCTTGTTCAACCCGGCCTCGCCCTCCTCAAAGCCGAAAATGCCCGGCGGCAGCGGCCCTTGCGCGGCGATGCCGCGACCGTTGGCGAAGATGGCGATGAATTCTTCCTCGTCGATGGCAAGCGAAATGGCCTGACGCAGTTTGGCGGCTTTTTCATCCAGCCCGCCGACTACCGGGTCGAGCAGGTTGAAACCCATGTAAAAGGTCGAGGTTTTGACCGAGGTGAGCAGCCGGATGCCTTTTTCCTGCATTTCATCGGTCAGCGCCACGTCGCCGCCGACATTGACGCGCACGGCCTGATCGAAGCTGTCGGAAGAAATGCCGGAAGCGTCGTAATAGCCTTGCAAAAATTTGTTCCAGTAGGGAATCGCCTCTTTTTCGCGGGTGAATACCGCCGCCTCGATCAAGGGCAGGGGCTGGCCGCAATCGGTCAGCAGCCCGGCGGCGCGGTCGTTCGCTTCGCCCTCGCAGGGGTAGGTTTCGCCGTGGAAATTGGGATTGCGCGTGAGCACCATGCGCCGGTTCGGGTCGTTTTCCGACAACATGAACGGCCCGGTGCCGACCGGCCACCAGTCGAGGCTCAGGTTTTTTTCCACCATGCCGGGCTGGGCGAAAAAGCGGTCGGCCTCGCGCGGCACCGGCGCGAAAAAGGGCATCGCCAGCCAGTATAAAAATTGCGGATACTTGCCTTTGATGCGAATGCGCCAGGTGTGGGCGTCGACCCGCTCGATGCCGCTCAAGGGGTAGGCGTCGAGGTCGAGCCAGGCATCTTTTGGCAAATCCTTGGCGGCCACGCGCAGCGTCTCGCCGAGTTCCTTCAAGCCGACGATTTTGTCGGCCATCATGCCGTAAATGGGCGAATGCAGGCGCGGGTGGGCCAGCCGCTTGATCTGGTAGATGTAATCGTCGGCGGTCAATTCGCGGCTGCCGGTTTCAGGAAAATCGCCAACGCCCTGCCGCCCGTCGGCGATGCCGCGACCGAGATAGCGCGGCTGACCGCTGGCATCGAGAGCAAAAGCCGGATGCGGCTGGTAGCGGATGCCGGGGCGCAATTTGAGTTCGTAAATGCTCTCGGCAATCTGCTCGCCCGGCGCGTCCGCTGGCAAATCGCGGCCAGCGGCATCGACGTAGCGCGGCTGCGGCACGGCTTCGAGCGTTGTCGGAATCAGCTCATAAGGCCGTTTGAGGTAGTGATATTGCAGCGGCGGCTCGTAAATCTGGGCGGTGAACGTCGCTTCATCCTCGGTGTAAGACTGCGCCGGATCGAGGTGTTTCGGGCGGTCGGTAAAAGCGCTGTAAAGCACATTGCGCCCGGCCTCGCTCGCCGGATAGGGATCGTTCCAGGTTTCGCCACAGGCGGCGAGCAGGAGGGCGAACAGAAGGAAAACGCTGAATTTCCGCATGGCCGGGAGTTTAGCAAGGCTTGACCGCCAGCGCGGGATTTACCGACAATGGGCCGCATCGCCTCAGCAGGAGCCGCCCGTGCTTGATACGAAAATCCCCGATTTCACCCTGCCCGCCACCAGCGGCCAGACTTTCTCGCTGGCCGCGCAGGCTGGCAAAACCGTCGTCATTTACTTCTACCCCAAGGACAGCACGCCCGGCTGCACTACCGAAGGGCAGCAGTTTCGTGATCTCCACCCGCAATTGACCGCCGCCAATGCCGTCGTTCTTGGCGTTTCGCGCGATAGTCTGAAATCGCACGAAAATTTCAAGGCCAAACAATCTTTTCCCTTTGAACTGGGCAGCGATGCCGATGAGGCCGTTTGCCAACGGTTCGGCGTCATCAAAGAGAAAATGATGTACGGCAAATTGTGTCGCGGCATCGAGCGCAGCACCTTTGTCATTGACGGCAAGGGCGTTCTGCGCCGTGAATGGCGCGGCGTCAAGGTGCCCGGCCATGCGCAGGAAGTACTCGATTTTGTAAACACCCTGTAATTTCAACCCCACTCGACAAAGGCCCACCATGCCGCGCCAGCCCGCCGCCCGGAAATCCGCTCTGACCAAGCTCTTCGTCCTCGACACCAATGTCCTGATGCACGACCCGAGTTGCCTGTTCCGCTTTGAGGAACATGACATCTTTCTGCCCATCATGACGCTCGAAGAACTCGACAACAACAAAAAGGGCCTCTCCGAAATCGCCCGCAACGCCCGTCAGGCGTCAAGAACGCTCGATGACATGCTGGCTGGCAGCGATGTCGATATTGACGAAGGCAT
>JAITWU010000256.1 GCA_031285115.1 Azonexus sp.
CCTGAATCTGCACGATGTCGGACATCGGCGCCGCCCGATGCAGCCCGAGCAGCGGCGCCGCCGCCAGGCTTTCACGCAACTCGTGCTTGTAGGTAAAAGGCAGCCGGGCCAGATCGCCGAGGGATTGAACCGACGCCAGATCAGTGCCCGCGGCCCGCATCTTGGCCCGATAGAACTCGGACCGGGCCGCGAGATAGCGCACCTGCTCGCGCAGCAGTTCTTCCTGCCAGCGTTGCAGGGCCTCCCAGGGCTGACTCTCGACAGCGCTGAATGAGGTGGTTTCCGGGAGGGTCTCTGAGGTAGATATGGGGTTAGTACTCATGGTTAGTACTCATGGTTGGCTGAGGGGGGCTTGTTAGCATACGGTCGTCCGTCCGATTAAATGCTAACATAACCATGAATCGATCCATCCCTCACTCCGCAGCCGCGGCAAAAAAAGATGCCTGATCCATCCCACAAGTCCAAGCCCAGCCTCGACGGCGGCAACCCCGAGCCAAATGAGCAGCCAAATGACCTGGAGATGCTCCAGCAAAGCGTGCGCCGCTTCGTCGATGCGGAAGTGGCGCCGCTGGCGCGGCACGTCGACCGCACCGACACCTTCGCCCGCGAGCTTTGGCCCCAACTCGGCCAGATGGGCCTGCTGGGGCCGACCGTGGAAGCGCGCTTCGGCGGCTCGGAATTGGGCTATCTGGCCCACACCATGATCGCGGAGGAAATCTCGCGCGCCTCCGGCTCGATCGGCATCTCCTACATCGCCCACTCCAACCTGTGCGTCAACCAGATCTCGCTGCACGGCACCGAGCAGCAAAAGCAGCGCTACCTGCCGCCGCTGACCGCCGGCGCCCATGTCGGCGCGCTGGCGATGAGCGAGGCCGGCGCGGGCTCCGATGTGGTGTCGATGCGGCTGCGCGCCGACCCGGTCGAGGGCGGCTTTCTGCTCAACGGCACCAAGCTGTGGACCACCAACGGCTGGTACGCCGACACCTACGTGGTCTACGCCAAAACGGCGCCCGACGCCGGCAAGGCGGGCATCTCGGCCTTCATCGTCGAACGCGCCTTCCAGGGCATGAGCACGCGCCAGTTGCTCGACAAACTCGGCATGCGCGGCTCCGGCACCTGCGAACTGGTGTTCGAGGACTGCTTCGTGCCCTCCGGCAACCTGCTGGGCGAACTCCATCACGGCGTCCGCGTGCTCATGCGAGGGCTCGACTACGAGCGCCTGGTCGCCTGCGGCGCCCCGGTGGGCATCATGCAGGCCGCGCTCGACCTGGTATTGCCCTATCTGGCCGAGCGCCGCCAATTCGGCCAGCCCATTGGCGATTTCCAATTGATGCAAGCCAAGATCGCCGACATGTTCACCCGCCTGGGCGCCAGCCGCGCCTATTTGCGCGATTTGGCGCGCAAAGCCGATGCCGGCATCCCATTACGCAAAGAAGCCGCCAGCGCCATTTTGTTCGCCGCCGAAGCCGCGACCCAAAGCGCGCTCGACGCCATTCAATGCCTCGGCGGCAACGGCTACATCAATGATTACGACGCCGGGCGCCTGCTGCGCGACGCCAAACTCTACGAAATCGGCGCCGGCACGTCGGAAATCCGGCGCATGCTGATTGGCCGCGAATTGATGCAGGAAGTAAGAAAGTGAAAAATTCGCTCCCCCTCACAACCCATAACTCACAATTCACTCACGGGAAATGACATCATGAACTTCGCCAACATCATTTTCGACAACCCCGCCGCATCGGCAGACGTGACCGCCTTGATCGACGAACGGCGCAGCGTGACTTTCGGTGAATTGCGCGACCGCGTCGGGCGGCTTGCCGCCGCCATGCGCCAGCACGGCATTGCGCAAGGCGATCGAATTGCCATTCTGCTCGGCACCCGAATCGAATATGTCGAAATTTACCTTGCCGCCGCCGTCATGGGCGCCATTGCCATGCCGCTGAACACCCGGCTGGCGCCACAGGAGCATGTGCTGTTGATGCGCAATGGCGAGCCCAAAATGCTGATCGCCGACGCCGAATGGCTGCCCGTCGCAAAACAGATGAAATCGGAAGTGCCGAGCCTCGAAACCCTGGTCGCCATTGATCAAACCGATCAAGCCGATCAAGCTGACCAGGCCGGCCACGGAGAGCCCGGCAATTTGGCTTACGAAGAAATTCTGGCGCAAGCCCCGCAACCGACGCAGCCGCTGGATCTGCCTGCCGACGAGCCCGCCGTTCTCTTGTACACGAGCGGCACCACATCCGGCCCCAAAGGGGCGATTCTTTCCCATCGCAATCTCATCGCCGATATCGAACAATATCAGGCCTTCGTTCAAATCCCCAAAGGCAGCGTGAACCTGCAAGTCAGCCCGCTTTATCACGCCGCCAATATTTTCACCTACGTGCATCTGCTGGCCGGCGGCACCACTGTTTTCATGCGCAAGGTCACTGCGGATGCCATGTTCAATGCGATCGAAAAATATCGCGTCAATTTCATGTTCACGGTCCCGACCGTGCTATACACCCTGCTCGATGCCCCGGACCGTCCGCAAAGAGATCTCTCCTCGCTGCAAACACTCGAATATGGCGCCGCCCCCATTGTCGGCCCGCGTCTCGAATCCGCGCTGCAAATACTGGGCCACAAATTGCAGCACGCTTTCGGCATGACCGAGACCAGTTCGCACGCCTCTCTGCTTGGCAAGGCCGATCACCTGACCCACCCCGGCTCCATTGGCCGCCCGCTGCCCGGCGTTCAAATGCGAATCGTCGATGACGACGGCCAGCCCTTGGGTCCGGACGAAATTGGCGAACTCGAAATCAAAGGCGACAACGTCATCAAAAACTACTGGCGCAATCCAGAGGCAACCGCCGAAGTCCTGCACGACGGCTGGCTTGCCAGCGGCGATCTGGCACGCCGGGATGCCGATGGTTTTTATTACATTGCCGGACGCAAAAAAGATTTGATCATCAGCGGCGGCGTCAACATCTATCCCTCCGACATCGAAAATGTTCTCGCCGACCATCCCGTCATCGCCGAAGTCGCGGTTTACGGCCTCCCGGACGCCCAT
Source organism: Azonexus sp. (assembly GCA_031285115.1). Classification (GTDB taxonomy): domain Bacteria; phylum Pseudomonadota; class Gammaproteobacteria; order Burkholderiales; family Rhodocyclaceae; genus Azonexus. The sequence continues at coordinate 3,050 of JAITWU010000256.1, forward strand.
TGGGGCGAATACGTGACCGCGGCAATCGTGCTGCGAGAGGGCATGACCATCGATCCCGACGAGCTTCGCGTTTTTGTGCGCCAAAAACTGGGGGGCTTCAAGATTCCGAAAGAAATCCGGATCATGGAGACCTTGCCCAGAACCGGGACCGGAAAACTTCTGAAGCGTGAATTGCGTATTCTGGAAGATGGTGATTTTATCGAGATTCTCAAAATTTAGCCTGAATATTACAGAAAATGGAATAAATCAGAGCCTCCTGCGCTCATTCGTCAGCCATCCCGAGCCACAACCTGGAGCCAACCATGATCACCATCGAATTCCTTATCACCTCGCTGGTTGTCGTTCTCGTTCCAGGCACTGGCGTCGTGTACACGGTTTCCACCGGCCTCACCCGCGGGCGCCGGGCAAGCGTCTTTGCCGCCCTTGGATGCACCGCAGGAATCATTCCCCACCTCTTGGCTACCGTGCTCGGCTTGGCTGCGGTCATGCACACCAGCGCTTTGGCATTTCAATTCCTCAAATACGCCGGTGTCGCTTACCTCTTCTATCTCGCGGTGGCGACGTTGCGCGACCACTCGGCCTTTTCTATCGATAGCAGCATGTCCAAGGTCTCTGCTATTGGACTGGTGGTGAAAGCCTTTTTGCTGAACATCCTCAATCCCAAG
>JAITWU010000194.1 GCA_031285115.1 Azonexus sp.
GCGCGGGAAAACGCCAAGGGCAGCGGCGAAAAAATCGGCACCACCGGCAAGGGCATCGGCCCGGCTTACGAAGACAAAGTGTCGCGGCGCGGCCTGCGCGTCTATGACCTCTTTCACCCGCAGCGTTTCGCGGCCAAACTGAAAGAAATCCTCGATTTCCACAACTTTGTCCTGACGCAGTATTTCAAGGCCGAGCCGGTCGATTTTCAAACCGTCTACGATCAGGCGATGCGGGACGCCGAAATCATCAAGCCGATGGTGGTCGACGTTTCCGCCGCCCTTTATGACGCCCACGCCGCCGGTTGCAACCTCCTTTTTGAAGGCGCGCAAGGCGCTCTGCTCGATATTGACCACGGCACCTATCCCTTCGTCACCTCCTCCAACTGCGTCGCCGGTCAGGCCGCCGCCGGTTCTGGCATCGGGCCGGGCCTCCTGCATTACGTGCTCGGCATCACCAAAGCCTACTGCACCCGCGTCGGCGGCGGCCCCTTCCCGAGCGAACTCGACATCGACGCCGAAGGCACGCCAGGTCACCAGATGTTCAGCGTCGGCAAGGAATTCGGCACCGTCACCGGCAGAAAGCGCCGCTGCGGTTGGTTTGACGCCGCGCTGCTGCGCCGTTCGGCGCGCATCAACGGTTTGACCGGGCTTTGCATCACCAAGCTCGACGTCCTCGATGGCTTGCCGGAAATCAAAATCTGCACTGGCTACCGGCTCGATGGCAAAACGATTGATCTCCTGCCCATCGGCGCTGACGATGTCACCCGCTGCGAGCCGATTTACGAAACCCTGCCCGGCTGGCCCGCCGCTTCAACCGCCCGCATCAAGCGTTGGGCCGATCTGCCGGGGAATGCCCAAACCTATCTCAACCGCCTCGAACAACTATGCGGCGTGCCGATCGCCATCGTCTCGACCGGGCCGGAACGCGATGAAACGATTCTTCGGGATCATCCGTTCAAGTGAAAGACGGCGATCCTCCAACTGTCATTTCATGCCCGGAGGCCGTGCGAATTCCGTTCGGTTTACCCTTTCCCTTCTGTCTCGCAGAGCGAAGGGCAATCGAATCGGGGAAGTCTGGCCCGGTTTTTTATTCCGGGCCAGCCGATTCGGTTGCCCGTAGCGAAGGAACCGCCGCAGGCGGCGAGACGGCGGGGTCGCCTTTTCTTTGCTTACTTTCTTTTGGCGAAGCAAAAGAAAGTAAGTCGGCTGTCGGGACGAATTCCCGACGCGAATCGTTCAGGATCTGACGGGTGGCCGGGGAAATCACCACGCCTCCCCAAGCCTTCTTCCGCAAGGGGCGAGGGGCCAGGTGAGCTTTATCCGCCGCAAACGAAAAAAGCCTTGTCGAAACAAGGCTTTTTCAAAAAATCGCTGGTGCCCAGGAAGGGACTCGAACCCCCACGGAGTTACCCGCTAGTACCTGAAACTAGTGCGTCTACCAATTCCGCCACCTGGGCCGGTTGCGAAGGGCGCTATTTTAGAGAAAGAAAAATAAGTGTCAATCAAAAAACTATCCAGAATCCGCCGCACCGACCCTTTCCTTGAGCGCGAGAAGGCGCGTTACGAGCATCCGCTGCCGTCGCGCGAGTACGTCATGCAGATGCTGGCCGATCAGGGGCGACCGCTCGGTTTTGTCGAATTGATCGAACTGCTCGACATTACGAGCGGCGAGCGCGACAGTTTCCAGCGCCGCCTCGGCGCGATGGAGCGCGAGGGACAGGTGCTGCGCAACCGCAAGGGCGCTTACATTCTGCCCGAGCGGGCGAGCCTGACGGCGGGCAAGATCATGGGCCATGCCGATGGCTACGGGTTTCTCATTCCCGATGACGGCAGCGCCGACATTTTTCTCGATCAGCGCCAGATGGGCAAAGTGCTGCATGGCGACCGGGCGCTGGTGCGGGTCATCGGCCTCGACCGCAAGGGGCGTCCTGAAGGCAGCATCGTCGAAGTCACCGAGCGGGCCAATACGCGCGTCGTTGGCCGCGTCTTGATCGAACACGGCGTTGTTTTCGTGGTGCCGGAAAACCGGCGGATTGCTCAGGATATTCTCGTTCCCCCGGCGATCCCGCCGGAGAAAAAAGGTCGCAAGAAGGCGCTGGCGGCAGTGTCCGGCCAGGTGGTGATCGTCGAAATCATCGAGCAGCCGACCAAGGTTTCCCAGCCCATCGGGCGCATTGTCGAGGTGCTCGGCAATTACGCCGACCCCGGCATGGAGATCGAAATTGCGCTCAGAAAGCACGATCTGCCCTTTGAATTTTCCGCCGCCGCGCTGGCCGAGAACAAGGCGCTGCCCGCCAAGGTGAAGAAGGCCGAACTTGCGGGCCGCGAAGATTTGCGCGAGTTGCCGCTGGTCACCATCGACGGCGAGACGGCGCGTGATTTCGACGACGCCGTTTATTGCGAAAAGAAGGGGCGCGGCTGGCGGCTGGTCGTCGCCATCGCCGACGTTTCGCATTATGTGCAGCCGGGCACGGCGCTCGACCGCGAGGCGATGGAGCGCGGCAATTCCGTTTATTTCCCGCGCCGCGTCATCCCGATGCTGCCGGAAAAACTCTCCAACGGCATCTGCTCGCTCAATCCTGAAGTTGAGCGGCTGGCGATGGTCTGTGACATGAATATCAGCGCCAGCGGCGAAGTGGGCGCTTACCGCTTTTACCCCGCCGTCTTTCGCTCCCAGGCGCGGCTGACTTACGATCAGGTCTGGGCCTGGCTGTCCGCCGAGGCCAAGCCGGAAAGCGCCGCGCAGCGGGCGCTGCTGCCGCATCTCAAAAATCTCCACAAGCTCTTTGCCGCGCTCAGAAAAGCACGCTGGGCGCGTGGCGCGATCGACTTTGAGACGACTGAAACGCAAATGCTGTTCAATGAGCAGGGCAAGATCGACAACATCGTGCCGGTCGTGCGCAACGACGCCCACCGGCTGATCGAGGAGTGCATGTTGGCCGCCAACGTCTGCGCCTCCGACTTTCTCGCCGGGCACAAGCAGACTTGCCTCTATCGCATCCACGCCGGGCCGTCGGAAGAAAAACTCAGGAACCTGCGCGCCTTTCTCGGCGAATTCGGCCTGGCGCTCGGCGGCGGCGACGATCCGCGGGCCAGGGATTACGCGCTGTTGCTGGAAAAGGTCAAGCAGCGCCCGGATTTCCAGTTGCTGCAAACGGTGATGCTGCGCTCGCTCAAACAGGCGATGTACAGCCCTGACAATGTCGGTCACTTCGGCTTGGCTTACGAGCATTACACGCATTTCACCTCGCCCATCCGGCGTTACCCGGATCTGCTCGTGCACCGGGCGATCAAAGCCGTGCTGGCCGGGGAAAAATACACGCCTGCGGGTTCCTGGGACGACATCGGCCTGCACTGCTCGGCCACCGAACGGCGTGCCGACGAAGCGACCCGCGATGTCGAAAACTGGCTCAAGTGCTATTTCATGAAAGAGCGCATCGGCGAGGTGTTCGACGGCACCATTTCAGCAGTCACCGGCTTTGGCGTCTTCGTCGCGCTCGACACCATTTACATCGAAGGGCTGGTGCATGTCTCCGATTTGGGCGAAGACTATTTCCAGTTCGACAACATCAAACACCAGATGCTCGGCGAACGCACCGGCCAGCGTTACCGCCTCGGCGACCGGGTGCGCGTCAAACTGGTGCGCGCCGATCTCGAAAGCAACAAGATCGACTTCGTCCTAGCGCATGAACGGAACGACCCGGCGGGCGGTCGACGCGGCAAAGCGGCGCGGCGGCGCTGATTCGGACGAGGAGACAGGGAACTGGCGACGCCCCGGTTTTGTCTGACGCGCCTGTTATTCATATCGCATAACACGCACAAATTCGATAATTGTGGTAAATTCAAGGATAGCTAGCCGGAGGCGTGTTGATTTTGTTAAAAAATGTCGGAGCGATCATGATGGACAACGGAGTGCAGCCAGAGAAGCCGGTCAGCGAGAATCGCGCTGACGGTTTATTGCCGTTGCCAGCCGATCTGCCGCCGGAATTGCTGACCGGACACACCAAGCTCGACGCCGAGCATCGCCTGCTCATGGCCAGCATCGTCAACCTGCGTCAGTTGTGCGTCAAAAATCTCGCCTGCGCCGACTGCGGCGCTTGTCCGGCAACGCAGCGCCAGCATTGCGACAGCCATCTCGTCGCCATGCTGGGCGATCTCCTGTCCTTCATCCTGGAGCACTTCCGGATCGAAGAAGAAATCATGCGCAAATCGCTGATGCTGATGGTCGACCGCGACGTTTGCCAGGCGCATATGGAAGATCACGCGCTGATTTCGCACAAGGTTCAGGAAATCGTCGCCGCCCTCGATCCGCTGCGCACGGTCGTCCTCATCCGCGAACTCGATATTCTGCTGCACCGCTGGGTGAGCAATCACATCGCCCTGCACGACATGCTGCTGGTGCGCTGGCTGCACCGCGACGATTCAGTCACGCGCCGGAACGCCAAACCAGCGGA
>JAITWU010000316.1 GCA_031285115.1 Azonexus sp.
TTTCATCTGCGCGGCGGACAAAGCGCGGCGCTGCCCTACAAGACCTTTTACATCGCCCTGCCGGAAACCGCCGAAGTGCGCATCTGGCTGGAGCGTTACATCAACGCCAACGGCGGCACGACGCTGGTCGACAAGAGCAAGGACGCCGCCGCCACCTTTCAGCAACTGGAAGACAACCGGCAGAAAACCATCCTCAGCGTCAATGCCCAGGGGCGGATTCAGGAATACCGGCTGCAACTGACCTATCGCTTTCGCCTCGTCAACGCCAAGGGGCAGGAAATCGTCGCGCCCAACGAATTGAACCTGAGCCGCGATCTCACCTACGACGACTCCAACGTCCTCGCCAAAGATCAGGAAGAGCGCCTCCTGTGGCGCGACATGACCAGCGAAGCCGTCAACCAGATCATGCGCCGCCTGTCGCTCATCCAGCCCAAAGACCCCGACCGGGAAGACGACGACTGATGCTGCTCAAGGGCGAACAACTGGCGGCGCATCTGGAGCGGGAATTAAAGCCGCTCTACGTTTTGTATGGCGACGAGCCGCTGCTGGTCCTGGAAGCCGCCGACGCCATCCGCGCCAAAGCCCGCCAGCAAGGCTACAACGAGCGCGAAGTGCTGACCGTGCTGCCGCAATTCGACTGGGGGCAGTTGCTGGCGGCGGGCGGCAATATGTCGCTCTTTGGCGACCGCAAACTGATCGACCTGCGCATCCCCACCGGCAAACCAGGGAAGGAAGGCAGCGCGGCGCTGCAACAATGGTGTCAGAACCTTTCGCCCGATAACCTCCTCCTCATCACCCTGCCCGAACTCGACTGGCGCGAAGAAAAAGCCGTCTGGCTCACCGCCCTCGTCAATGCGGGCGTCGCCTTGAAACTCAACGCCCCGCCGCTCGCCGAACTGCCGGGCTGGATTGCCGGACGGCTGCGCCGCCAGCAACAAAGCGCCGAAATGGAAAGCCTCAAATTCATCGCCGAGCGCGTCGAAGGCAATCTCCTGGCCGCCCATCAGGAAATCCAGAAACTCGGTCTCCTCTACCCGAGCGGCCCGCTCGCCGCCGCGCAGATCCGCGACGCCGTGCTCAACGTCGCCCGCTACGACATCGACGGCTTGCGCGAGGCGCTGCTGGCGGGCGACATCGCCCGCCTGACGCGGACACTGGATGGTCTCATGCAGGAAGGCGAAGCGCCGCCGCTCGTGCTGTGGGCGATGAGCGAAGAAATCCGCGCCCTGGCGAGCATCAAAAGCGGCATGGACAACGGGCGACCGCTGGAAATGCTGCTCAAAGAAGCGAAAGTCTGGGGGCCGCGCCAGATGGCGATCAAAAAAGCCTTGCAACGCCTCACCACAACTGCGCTGGAAGCCGCCCTGCAACAGGCCGGACGCATCGACCGTCTGGCCAAGGGCATCGGTCAGGGCAATTTGTGGGAGGAGTTTTTGCGTTTGGGCCTCAGCCTCTGCCCGCAGCCTGCGCCCAGGCCCCGCCGGTCATAGCCAGATTACGCCACCCGCAGTTACGCCGCCTCGTCCGGCCGCAGGTCTTCCCAGATACATTCGCATTCGCGGCGCGCGTCATGCAGGCCCGGCTTCGCCTGCGTCTGGGCGAGGCATTGGCCCAAGCAGCGTTCGCCGACGACGACGACATTCATCTCGGCATCGACCCGGCGCTCGCCATCCCAGTAACTACAGGTGGCGCATATTTTGACTTCCGTCGGCAAAATCAGTTTTTCGGCCATCGCATCCTCGATGAAAGCCACTTCATTGACGGGGATAAGAGTTCGTCCGATGCCGGAAGTTCCCTCTTTGTCTGGCTATAATGCCTGCTTATTGTCTCCGCACCGCCATCATGGACATCAAAAACTACATGCAGACCCTGGGCCGTCAGGCCCGCGCCGCTTCGCGCCATCTGGCTTCGGCTACGACCGCTGAAAAAAACGCGGCGCTCCTCCACCTCGCCGCCGCCATCCGCCGCGACAAGGCGGCGCTCCTCGCGGCCAATGCCGAAGACCTTGCCGCCGCCCGCGCCAATGGCCTTGAAGCCGCCATGCTCGACCGTCTGACGTTGACCGACAAAGGCGTCGAAAGCATGGCCGCAGGCGTCGAGCAGGTCGCCAAACTGCCCGATCCGGTTGGCGAGATGGGCGACATCAAATATCAGCCGAGCGGCATTCAGGTCGGCCAGATGCGCGTGCCCTTGGGCGTCGTCGGCATCATTTACGAGGCGCGGCCCAACGTCACCGCCGACGCGGCGGCGCTGTGTCTCAAATCGGGCAATGCGGCGATTCTGCGCGGCGGCTCGGAAGCGATTCACTGCAATCGCGCCATCGCCGCGCTGGTGCAGGAAGCCTTGCAGGCGGCCAGACTGCCTGCCGAAGCCGTGCAGGTGGTAGCGACGACCGACCGCGCCGCCGTCGGCGAGTTGATTACCCTGCGCGAATTTGTCGATGTCATCGTGCCGCGCGGCGGCAAGGGGCTGATCGCCCGCCTGCTCGCTGAATCGCGGGTGCCGATGATTCAGCACCTCGATGGCAATTGCCACGTTTATCTGGAAACCCAGGCCGATCCAGCCAAGGCCATGAAGATTGTCGAAAACGCCAAGACCCAGCGTTACGGCACCTGCAATACGGCGGAATCGCTTCTGGTCGACCGCGCCGTCGCCGCCACATTGTTGCCGCCCATCGCCCAAATGTTAACGACCAAGGGCGTTGAAATCCGTGGCTGCGGCGAAACGCTGGCAATCGTCCCGAACGCTGTGGCGGCAACCGAAGAAGATTTCTATACGGAATATCTGGCGCCGATTATCTCGGTCAAAGTCGTCGCCGATATTGACGAGGCGATTGCCCATATCAACCAGTATTCCTCGCATCACACCGATGCCATCGTCACAGATAATCATCCGCTGGCGATGCGTTTTTTGCATGAGATCGATTCGGCTTCCGTCATGATCAACGCTTCAACCCGCTTTGCCGATGGTTTCGAGTACGGCCTGGGCGCTGAAATCGGCATTTCAACGGACAAAATCCATGCCCGTGGCCCGGTTGGTCTGGTAGGGCTGACCAGTCAAAAATGGATTGTTTTTGGTGATGGCCATATTCGCAACTAAGTATTTATAATCAGGCATAAAGTACACAAGGAGAAACAAAATGCCAATTCATTGGACACATGATCTGGACACGGGTATTGATGTCATCGACCATCAGCACCGGCGCATCGTCGATTTCGTCAATGACCTCGAAGCCGCGCAAATCATGGGCGACAAGGCGCGGATCAAAAGTGTGGTTGACGATTGCGTCGATTACACGATCTCGCATTTTGCCTTTGAGGAAAGTCTGCAAAAAGAAGCCGGTTATCCGTACTGGAAACCGCATAAAAAAGTGCATGAGCTGTTCGCCCGCAAAGTCGGCGAATTTCAGCAGCGCATGGAACTCGGCGATGACGTGGCGGAAGAATTGCACAATATGCTGGCCCGCTGGCTGGTCAACCACATCAAGCACGATGACGCCGACTATGTCAGTTCGGTCAAAGCGACATTGGCGCCTGAACCGGAAAAACCGCCGGTCGAAGAAAAGAAGCCCGGCTGGTTCAAAAGGCTGTTCGGCTAATTGCCGGATTCCGGCCAAATCCCGCCAAAACCGTGACCGCGCCCCGCTACGACAGTATCGTCGCCGCTCCCGGTTTTGCCCTTGGCATTCGTTGCGACGACGACGAAATCACGGC
>JAITWU010000340.1 GCA_031285115.1 Azonexus sp.
GGGGGGAGACTCGGCGGTCAGGCGGAGGGCGCTCGGGCGGCGGCATTCGGCGAAACGCCGATTCTGGCCGAGCCGCCGGGCTGCCGGACCGCGCCGAACCCGGCCCGGGGCGCGCTACCCCTTGCGCGCGTCCAGGCTGAGCGGCCCGGCGCCGATGGCGGCGACGCTGAACAGGCCGCCGGCCACCGACAGGTTCTTCATGAACATCAGTTTCTGCATGAAGGCTTGCGCCTCGGGCATGGCCCAGAAGTTGTGGAACAGCGCGCTGGCGACGAGCGTGAACAGCGCCAGCGCCAGCGCCGCCCAGCGGGTTTGCCAGCCGACGATGAGGGCCAGGCCGGCCACCAGTTCCAGCAGACCGGAGAGCACCGCCAGCGCCGCGCCCATCGGCAGCCCGACGCTGGCGATGTAGCCGGCCGTGCCGGCGACGTTGGTCAGCTTGCCGAAGCCGGCGATCACGAACATCAGCGCCAGCAGCACACGGCCGATGACGAGCAGCGGGTTTTTGAGGGAATCGAGCATGAGACGGACCGATGACGGGGGTTGTGACGACGCGCGAGTCTCGCCAGCCCCGCCGCCGACGTGAAGCGCCGTCGCTTGTCGGCAGCGTTCGGAAAACTTGGACGGTGGGCGGGGCGCCAGCGTCGCGGGCCTCCTGCGTTTGACGAACGAGGGATTGCGGGCAAACCCCGAAACCCGACGGCGCATGGGCTTTAATTCGCGCTGCTTTTCAGTCGTGCGATGTGGGGTGGAGTGATGCGTGATCTCGTTTTCGTCCATGGTCGTGACCAGGCGCGCAAGAATGGTCAGGCGCTCAAAGACGAATGGATGGCCGCCTGGGCCGAGGGGTTGAAAAAGAGCGGACTCACCGTGCCGTTGCCCGCAAACCGGATTCATTTCCCGTACTACGGCGACACGTTGGAACAACTGACGGCTGGCGCCGCGCCCGGGGATGCGGCCAAGATCGTCGTCCGAAAAAGCGCCTTCGGGCGTGGCGGCGGGTCTGCACAGGGATTTGCGCCAGGAATGACGCCGGAGGAACTGGCTTTCATCAGGGCGGTAGCGCTGGAGTCGCTGGGCCGCTTCGAGCGCGACCCGGAGGCCGCGATCCGGCGCGACCTGCCCGCGAATACCAGCGTCGAAAGAGGCATCCTCAATTGGGAGGGCGTCCAGGCCGTTTTGCAGTTGCTCGACCGCTACCTCCCCGGCGCCAGCGACATGAGCGTCTGGTGGGCGACGCGCGACGTGTTCCGCTACCTCAGCCAGCGCGAAACCCGCGCCGTGATCGACGCCGGGGTGGCGTCGGCGATCTCCGAAAACGCGGTCGTCGTCGCCCATTCGCTGGGCAGCGTGGTCGCCTACAACGTGCTGCGGCAGCAGGCCGCGCCGCGGCGCTGGAACGTGCCGCTGTTCGTCACGCTGGGGTCGCCGCTGGCGGTCACGGTCGTCAAACGCAAACTCGCCGAGATCGCGCCGCTGGATTTTCCGGCGCCCGTGGCCGCGTGGTTCAACGCCATGGACGAGCGCGACGTGGTGCCGCTGTATCCCCTGGACCGGGACAATTTCCCGCTCACCCCCGCGATCACCAACAAAACTGACGTACATAACGGCACGCCCAACGCCCACGGCATTTCAGGTTATCTGAGCGACCCGGACGTGGCAAAAACCATCCACGCCGCGGTGACGGCGGTTTGAATCGACGAGGAGTTTCTGCATGCGCCGCATCGCCCTGATCGTCGGGATCAATCATTATGAGTATGCCAACCCGCTGTATGGCTGCGTCGATGACGCGCTCGCCGTCAAGGCCGTGCTCGAACGCCACGGCGACGGCTCGGTCAATTTCGATTGCCGGACGTGGCTGGGAACGCCAGCCGCCGGCCCGGTCAACCGGGCGGCGCTGAAAGACCACGTCGCCGAACTTTTCAAAACCCAAGCCGACATCGCGCTGTTTTATTTCGCCGGCCACGGACACATCGAAACGACCGGCGGCTATCTGCTGGCCACCGATTCCCGCCGCGGCGACGAGGGTCTGTCCCTTGCCGACGTTTTGACGATGGCCAACGCCTCGGCCGCCGCCAACAAAATCATTCTGCTCGACAGTTGCCATTCCGGCATCGCCGGCAATCCGCCGTCTTCGGAACATCTTGCCAGCCTGACCGAAGGCTTGACGATTCTCACCGCCTCATCCGCCGACCAATATGCGACCGAGCAAAACGGGCGCGGGATTTTCACCACGCTGCTGGTGGACGCGCTGCGCGGCGCCGCCGCGAATCTGACCGGCGACATCACCCCCGGCAGTGTTTACGCCCACATCGACCAGTCGCTCGGCGCATGGCAACAGCGGCCGATTTTCAAAACCAATATCCGGCAATTCGTGTCGCTGCGAAAAGTGGCGTCGCCGATTCCGCTCGATGAGTTGCGCAGGTTGCCGGAATTTTTCCCGTGTCCCGACGCCGAATTCAAGCTCGACCCGAGTTTCGAACCGGAAACCAAGGGGCGCGGCCGTGGCATGCCCCCTCCCAACCCCGAAAACACCCGAAAATTCGCCGTCCTGCAACGCTGCAACCGCCTGAATCTGCTCGTCCCGGTCGATGCGCCGCACCTGTGGCATGCCGCCATGCAAAGCAAATCCTGCAAGTTGACACCGTTGGGCGAACATTATCGGCGGCTGGTCGAAGACGGGCGGATATAACCATCTGGAAACGCACGCCGTGGCGCACGACGTCTTCATCAGCTATTCGATGGCCGACAAGCCGGTGGCCGATGCCATCTGCCACGGCCTGGAAGCCCTGCAAATACGTTGCTGGATCGCGCCACGCGATCAGCTCGCCGGAAAAACCTATGGTCAACAAATCACCGAAGCCATTCGCGCGGCGCGCGTGATGCTGTTGATCTTCTCCGCGCACACGAATCAGTCGCAAGACGTGCCCAAAGAGATCAACATCGCCGACAAAGCCCATATCCCCATCGTCACGCTGCGGCTGGCCGACATCGAATTCAATGCGGAACTCGAATACTACATTGGCCACCGGCACTGGGTGAATGCTTTCCCGCGGTCGATCAAAAACTATATAAATGTGCTGGCTGACGAAATACGGCGCAACCTGCCGGCGCCTGCGCCCTGGCAGCCGCCGTCCTCCGGGCCCCGATTCAACCGAAAAGCATGGCTGGGCGCTGGCTGTGTCGTTGTTGCCGTGGCGGGATTTTTGATATTGAAACCAGATCCAGATCCAGATCCTCCGCTGCTGCCCACGCCGAATCCTCCAATTTATCCCGATATAATTCCAAAACCTGCACCGTGGGCGGCTTCCGCATCGAGCAAAATATCCGTGCTTCGCGATCGGGCCGCCCGGGGGGATGCGGCGGCTCAGTCCGAGCTTGGATTCATGTATATGCAAGGCCGCGATGATCTCCCGCAAGATGATGTCGAAGCCGTCAAATGGCTCCGAAAGGCGGCCGAACAGGGAAACGCGGCGGCTCAAAACAATCTTGGATTCATGTACGGGCTGGGTCGTGGCGGTCTCCCGCAAGATGATGTTCAAGCCGCCAAATGGTACGGAGAGGCCGCTGCACAGGGAGCAGCGGTCGCTCAAAAAAATCTTGGTGTCATGTACGAGCAGGGTCGTGGCGGCCTCCCGAAAAATGATGCGATGGCGGTTAATTGGTACCTAAGAGCGGCTAATTTTGGAAATGCAGAAGCTCAATATGCGTTAGGACTGAAATACGAATATGGTAATCCTGCTGGCTATATTCCAAGAGACCCTGAACAAGCCATCACCTGGTAC
>JAITWU010000359.1 GCA_031285115.1 Azonexus sp.
CGCTCTAAAACCCCGTTCGCGGCAATGAAAGATTGGTACGATCTCAAGCCTCAGTTGTTCAACAAGAAACCTGTTCAGACAGGGATAAAATCTGTAGCCAATCGTCCGGGATACGACAATTACTGATTTAGTTCGGAGACGGAATAACATGCAGACACCCATTGAATTCAGTCTGGTTTTTGCGCTACTTTCAGCGGCTATCGCGGGAGTCGTGGTTTGGCTCTTGGCTCGTAGCCGGATGGCTGTCGCGGTACAGCAGGCTTTGAGCGAATCCTCGGCTCGAATGGCATCATCCGAGCAAGAACTTCGGTTTGCTATGCAGGAATCAGAGCGTTTGCGCGGGGAGTTGGCTCACGCTGAAAATAATTGCAATGCCGCGAACAAAGAACTTGATGCTCTGCGTGAGCAGCGGGCGCAATTACAGGTTCATGCTGACCGTGTTCCACAGCTTGAGCTTCAATTGAAAAGCGTGCTCGATAACGCGGCCAGGCAAAATGAGCGCATGATTGAGATCAATCACTCTGACGGGGAAAAGAGCCGTGAAATTGTCGATTTGGGCGATCGCCTTTCCAGGATGGATGGCGCGCTTCGGCAAGCGATTGGCGAACGTGATGCTGCGCGTTCCGAGGCGCGACAACAGGGTGAGGCGCTCGCTGATCTTAAAAGTCAGGTGACTGGCTTGAATAAAAGACTTGAGGAGAGGCATGGCGAAATCTCAGCGATGACTGTCCAGCTTGATTTTACGAATACTGAAGTGCGTCGGCAGATTGAACAGATTGCGGAACTGACGACGACATTGGAAGCTGAACGTACTCAATCAGGAGAAAAGTTGACGCTACTCAATGAGGCCAAAGAGCAACTGACACACCAATTTGAAAATCTTGCCAACAAGATTCTCGAAGAAAAAGGGCAAAAGTTCACAAAACAAAATCAAGAGAATATCGGCCTCCTCTTGAGTCCTCTTAACGAGAAAATAAAGGTATTTCAGGAGCAGGTCGCCCAGACATACGATAAAGACTCAAAGGAACGCTTGACTTTGAAAAACGAAATTGAGCGACTCGCTACGTTAAACACAAAAATCAGTGCGGACGCTATAAATCTTACCCAGGCATTGAAAGGTAGTAATAAGGCGCAGGGTATTTGGGGTGAGATGGTTTTGGAGCGTGTTCTGGAATCGTCGGGTTTAACACGAGGGCGCGAATATGAAATTCAGGAAAATCATACTACGGATGAGGGAGGCAGGCAGCACCCCGATGTCGTGATCTATCTACCTGAAAATAAACACCTTGTTATCGACTCAAAGATGTCTCTCCTTGCTTACGAACGTTATTGCAGCGCAGAGAGCGACGCAGAACGAGCGATAGCACAACGCGATCATCTGATCTCGGTACGTGCCCATGTTAAAGGCTTGTCAGAGAAAAATTATCAAAATCTGAAAACCTTGAAATCACTTGACTTCGTGGTCATGTTCATTCCGATTGAGCCAGCGTTCATGCTGGCGGCAACAGCCGATCAGGCTCTGTTTAGCGAGGCATTTGATAAAAATGTCCTGCTGGTTAGCCCGAGTACCTTGCTGGCAACATTGCGAACCATTGCCAATATCTGGCGACAGGAATACCAGAATAAAAATGCGCAAGCGATTGCTGATCAATGCGCCAAGCTTTACGACAAATTTGTCGGTTTTGTGGAAAGCCTTGAGGATATTGGCAACCGTCTTAAACAGGCGCAAAAATCATATGATGATGCTTATGGAAAACTCTCGTCTGGCCGGGGAAATTTGATCGGGCAGGCAGAAAAAATAAAGGATTTAGGAGTAAAACCAAGCAAACAACTGCCATCTGGTTTTCTGACTGGTTCTGAGGATTATCAAGAGCCGGCCTTGAATTAAGTTCATTCTCGCTAATTTATGAAACCGTCTTATCCCGCTCAATCAGCGCATAAGCCGAGTGGTTGTGGATCGACTCGAAATTTTCTGATTCGATGACGTAGGCGTCGATGCGGGCCTCCGTGTTGAGGCGGGCGGCGACGTCTCGCACCATGTCTTCGACGAATTTGGGGTTGTCGTAGGCGCGTTCGGTGACGTATTTCTCGTCCGGGCGCTTCAGGAGGCCGAACAGTTCGCAGGAGGCTTCTTGTTCGATCAACTGGACGAGTTCTTCGATCCAGACGAAATCGTTGGTGCGGGCGGTGATGGTGACGTGCGAACGCTGGTTGTGGGCGCCGCGCTCGGAGATTTTTTTCGAGCACGGACACAGGCTCGTCACCGGCACGACGACGCGGACTGAAGTGCTGATCTGGCCGTGGCTGATGTCGCCGATGAAGGTGACGTCGTAGTCCATGAGGCTCTGGACGCCGGAGACGGGCGCGGTTTTGTTGATGAAATAGGGGAAATTCATTTCGATGTGGCCGGTTTCGGCCTCCAGCTTGAGCACCATGTCGCGCAGCATGGTGGGGAAGTTTTCGACCGAAATTTCGCGCTCGTGGCTGTTCAGGATTTCGACGAAGCGCGACATGTGGGTGCCTTTAAAATTGTGCGGCAGACCGACATACATGTTGAAAACGGCGATGGTGTGCTGGATGCCGGTCGATTTGTCTTTGACCCGGATGGGGTGGCGGATCGACTTGATGCCGACTTTGTTGATGGCGATTTGCCGGATGTCGGCGGAGCTTTGCACGTCGGGGATGGCGAGATTGTTCATGGGCGGTTGGAGAAATCAGGGGCGGGCGGCGTGTTGGCCGAGGTGTTTGTGAATGGCGCTGATGATGCCGTCTTGGTCGAGGCCCAGTTCAGCCAGAAGTTGCTGTTGTTCGCCGTGGTCGATGAAGCGGTCGGGCAGACCCAAACGCAGCACCGGCGCGGCAATGCCGCGATCAGCCAGGAGGCGCTCGATTTCTGAACCGGCGCCGCCGATCACGGCGTTTTCTTCGATACTGACCAGCAGCGTATGGTTCCCCGCCAGTTCAAGGATCAGTTCGACATCGAGCGGTTTGACGAAGCGCATGTTGGCGACTGTGGCGTCCAGCGCCTCGCCCGCCGCCAGCGCCGCCGGGAGCAGGCTGCCGAAGGCGAGCAGGGCGATGCCGGAGCCGCCCCGGCGGCGGATTTCGCCCTGGCCGATGGGCAGCGTGTCGAGCTGGTCATCCGGCACAGCGCCGCTACCGCCGCCGCGCGGGTAGCGCACCAGCGCCGGGCCGTCGTGGGCGAAGGCGGTCGACAAGAGGCGGCGGCATTCGGCTTCGTCGGCGGGGGCCATGACCAGCATGTTCGGGATGCAGGCGGCAAAGGAGAGATCGAACGCGCCGTGATGGGTCGGGCCATCGGCCCCGACCAGGCCGCCGCGGTCGACGGCGAAGACGACGGGCAGATTCTGCAAGGCGACATCGTGGATCAACTGGTCGTAAGCGCGTTGCAAAAAGGTCGAGTAAATGGCGACGACGGGTTTCAAGCCTTCGCAGGCGAGACCGGCGGCGAAGGTGATGGCGTGCTGTTCGGCGATGCCGACATCGAAATAGCGGTTGGGATATTCGCTGGCAAAGCGCACCATGCCGGAGCCTTCGCGCATGGCCGGGGTGATGGCGATGAGGCGGGCGTCGGCCTTGGCCTGGTCGCACAGCCAGTCGCCGAAAACCTGGGTGTAGGTGAGTTTGCCGCTGCTCGCAGCAATGCCCTGGTCGGCGGAAAACTTGCCGACGCCGTGGTAAAGCACGGGGTCGGATTCGGCGAGTTTGTAGCCTTGGCCCTTTTTGGTGAGGACGTGGAGGAACTTCGGGCCTTTCAACTTTTTGAGATTTTCCAGCGTTGGAATGAGGGCGTCGAGGTCGTGGCCGTCGATCGGGCCGTAGTAGTGAAAGCCGAATTCTTCAAACAGCGTGCCGGGCGCGATCATGCCCTTGACGTGTTCTTCGGCGCGGCGGGCAAGTTCGAGAAGCGGCGGGGCGAAGCCGAGCATGTGGCGGCCCGCTTCGCGGGCGGCGTTGTAGGTTTTGCCCGACATCAGCCGCGTAAAGATTTTGTTCAAAGCGCCGACCGGCGGCGAAATGGACATTTCGTTGTCGTTCAAAATGACCAGCATGTCGGTGTCGGCGACGCCCGCATTGTTGAGCGCCTCGAAGGCCATGCCGGCGGACATCGCGCCATCGCCGATGACGGCGATGACTTTGCGCTCCTCGTTCTGGTATTGGGCGGCCAGCGCCATGCCCAGCGCCGCCGAGATGGAGGTCGACGAATGGCCGACGCCAAAGGTGTCGTAAATGCTTTCGCAACGCTTGGGAAAACCGGCGATGCCGTCTTTCATGCGCAGGGTTTTCATGGCCGCGCGCCGCCCGGTGAGGATTTTGTGGGCGTAGCACTGGTGGCCGACATCCCAGATCAGGCGGTCATGCGGCGTGTCGAACACGGTGTGGAGCGCGATGGTCAATTCGATGGTGCCGAGGTTCGACGAGAGATGACCGCCGGTCTGCGATACGGAGTCGATGAGAAAGGCGCGCAGTTCGGCAGCCAGTTGCGGCAACTGTTTTTTGTCGAGACGGCGCAGGTCAGCCGGGTCGTTGATGGTGTCGAGCAGGGCGCAGGAGGGCGCAGCGGTCATGGTTTTTAGAATTGCCGGTGACAGATGAAATCGGCCAACTGGCCGAGGCGGGCGGCGGGTTTGCCTAATTCGCCCAGTTCGCCCAGTTCGCCTAATTCAGACAGGGCGGCGAAGGTTTCGCCGCGCAGTTCGGCGGCGTAGGCGCGGGCGGCGGCGAGGCCGAGCAGGGTGACATAGGTTGGCTTGGCCGCCGCTTCGTCCTTGCCCGCCGTTTTGCCGAGCGTGGCCGTGCTTGCCGTGCAGTCGAGAATATCGTCGACGACTTGGAAGAGGAGTCCGGCGCGGCGGGCGAAGCGGTCGAGCGAGCGGTTTTGTTCCGCCGTCAGCGGCGCGCCAGCGAGCGCCCCGAGCAGCACGGCGGCGCGAATCAGGGCGCCGGTTTTGCAGGCGTGCATCAATTCCAGTTCCGGCTGCGTCAGCGGCTTGCCGACGGCAGCGAGATCAATTGCCTGCCCGCCCGCCATGCCGCGCGAACCGCTGGCGCGGGCCAGCAGCGCGATCATTTCGACCTGCCGC
The DNA here is from genome assembly GCA_031285115.1 of Azonexus sp. GTDB lineage: Bacteria > Pseudomonadota > Gammaproteobacteria > Burkholderiales > Rhodocyclaceae > Azonexus. The sequence goes on from JAITWU010000359.1 coordinate 5,106, forward strand.
GCCGGGTCGCCAAGCGCCGGATTGGCGAGGAGTTCAAAGGCCAGGGTTTGCAGGCTGTCGCCAACCAGCAGGGCGGTCGCTTCGTCGTATTCGACATGGCAGGTAGGCCGCCCCCGGCGCAGCACATCGTCGTCCATGCACGGCAGATCGTCGTGCGCCAGCGAATAGGCGTGAATCAGCTCGACCGCAGCGGCGACGAGATCGAGTTTTTCGGGGGCAGCCCCGGTCAATTCGCCCGCCGCGAAAACCAGCAAGGGACGGACGCGCTTGCCGCCGCCCAGCGCCGCGTAACGCATGGCTTCATGTAAGCGATGCGGGATGCTGCTGGCGTCTGGCAGATGGCGGTCGAGAGCGGCTTCGACGCGGGTCTGGATGGTGGACATCCAGTCAAAAAAGCCCCTCTCTCCTTGAGGGAGGAGGGGGGGCGAGTTCGAGGCGCTTCCACCCTCTCCCCCAGCCCCTCTCCCTTCAAGGGAGAGGGGAGTGTCAGGCGTGGCAGAGGGGCTTTTGTCGAGATTTGGGCTGACGCTCACAGCCCCTCCAGCGCGCGGCGCTCGATTTCCCGCAACTCGCCATTTTCCAGCACGCGAATCTGCGTTTCGGCGGCGGTTAGCTGGTTCTGGCAATGCTTCATCAATTCCATGCCACGGCGATAGGCGGCGATGGCGGCTTCGAGTTCGAGCTGGCCGCCTTCCATGCTGGCGACGATGGCCTCCAGTTCGGCCAGTGCCGTTTCAAATTTCATGGCGGCGATGGGGGATGGTTCCATGATGCTGGCGGGTTGGAAAACACACGAAAGTACCCTATCACGGGTTGCCCGGTCAAATCTCCGGGGTAAAATCCATGTTTTTTCCACGCACGGGAGGCTCGACATGTCCGATATGGCGACCTTGTCACGTTTGCAGCCAGCGGTTTCGCAACTGCCGGTTGACTGGTACTTCGATGAAGCAATTTACGCGCTGGAGAAACGCCTCATGTTCGATGCCGGGCCGGGCTATGTCGGCCATCAGTTGATGACCCCGGAAGCGGGCGACTACCGTTCGCTGGAATGGAAAGACCACGGCCAGATGCTGATCAACGGCGGCGAAACCGGGCCGAACGCCGGTCTCTGGCAGATGTCCAACGTCTGCCGCCATCGTCAGGCGATCATGCTGCAAGGCAGCGGCAAATTGAACGGCCCGGTCGTCTGCCCCGTGCACCGCTGGACTTACGATCAGGGCGGCCAGTTGATCGGAGCGCCGCATTTTCCGCAAAACCCCTGTCTCAACCTCGACAAGGCGCGGCTGGAAAACTGGAACGGCCTCCTCTTCAAAGGCCCGCGCTCGGCCCGCGCCGATCTCTCCGGGATGCTGACCGCCAGAGACTTCGATTTCAGCGGCTACAAGCTCGACCACGTCGAAATGCACGAATGCCATTACAACTGGAAGACCTTTATCGAAGTCTATCTGGAGGACTACCACGTCGTCCCCTTCCACCCCGGCCTTGGCAATTTCGTCACCTGTGACGATCTCACCTGGCAGTTTGGCGAGTGGTATTCGGTGCAGAAAGTCGGCATCACCTCGCTCATGAAATCCGGCTCCGCCGTTTATGACCGCTGGCAGAAAACCGTCCGCGAATACTACGGCGACCGTGGCGAAACCCCGCCGCAAGGGGCCATCTGGCTGACCTACTACCCCAATGTGATGGTCGAGTGGTATCCGCATGTGCTGGTCGTCTCGACGCTCCTGCCGCAAGGGCCGGACAAGACCATGAATGTCGTCGAGTTCTACTATCCCGAAGAAATCGTCGATTTCGAGCGCGAATTCGTCGAAGCCGAACGCGCCGCCTACATGGAAACCGCCATCGAAGACGACGACATCGGCGAACGCATGGACCGTGGCCGCAAGGCCCTGCTCGCCGCCGGACGCAACGAAACCGGCCCCTACCAAAGCCCGATGGAAGACGGAATGCAGCACTTCCACGAGTTCTACCGGCGGGTCATGCAGGGGGCGATCGAGGGGCGGTAAACGGCAACCGCCAAGTCTGGCGCCGGGATTGCAGACGGCGCTTTTTCACGGCTCTGGCCGGGAGTGACATCACGATGCAAGACAAAACCATGAAATTATCATTTTGCCTTCCCCTGCTGCTGGCCCTGGCCGCCTGCGGCCTTGAAACCGCAGGCACGGCAGCGACCGCCGCCGCGCTGAAAAAACAAGAGCTGGAAGAAGCGCGAAAAACCGAAGCGCAGTTACAGCAAAAGTTGGAAGAAGCCACACGGCAGACACAGCAACGCACCGACCGAGCGGCGGGAGAAGGCGGCTA
>JAITWU010000395.1 GCA_031285115.1 Azonexus sp.
ACAACAAATGAAGCGAAGCGCAACTGCGGAAGGGCGACCGCCCGTGGAGAGGAAGCGTGGAGCATAAATCGCGAGCCGATGAACAAGAGCTGCATAGAAGGCGCTGCCAAGCAGGGCGAGCGGGCCTAGCCCCGCAAGCCGTGGAGATTCTACGAGATTTGCACCCACTGACCGGCGGCGGGCGCTACGTGTTCCCCACTCTGACAGACAACCCGGCCCATGAGTAAAAACACTGTCATGCGCTCTGAAATCATAAGAATATATTGCATAATGCCAACAGCATTAGATGCGACAGGCCTGTTTTTGGCCTGTGTTCGACGCCGTTTTTTGTCAATCAAAGGGGGAAAACCATGTCCAGCGTACGCGCTAAAATATTTTCGATCGTTGCCATTCTGACCGTTGGTTTGCTGCTCATGGGCGGCATTGCCATCGTGCGGATGTACTCCTTGGGCGCACAGGCGGAGGCGACCGTTAGTCGACTGGGGTCCGTAGTGACCCTGGTCGATACCGCCCGTTCCGCCCAACATCACTTCAAAGTGCAAATCCAGGAGTGGAAAAATCTTCTCATCCGTGGCGGCGACCCGGCGCTGTACAGCAAACATCTGGCCGCTTTTGAACAGGAAGAAAAACTGGCGATCGAACGGCTCGATGCCATACAAAAAATTGCCGGGGAGTTGAATGTTGGCGCAGAGATCGCCCCCGGCCCGGTTCTGGAGGCGCTCAAGGAACTTGGCGCAACCTACCGTGCGGCCCTCAAGGCCAATGATCCGGGGCGGCCCGGTTTTACGCAGGCAGTCGATCAGGCGGTGCGCGGCAAAGATCGCCCGGTCGATGAGGCCATCGACGCCCTGAACAAAAAAGCCAATCATCTGACCGACGAAATCAAGGTTGCCGCAACGAAAGAAATGACCGATGAGGCGGCGGCGGCACGTAATATTCTGATCGTCCTGCTGCTGGTTGGCGCCGCCATTGGCGTTGGCGCTTCGAGCCTGGTTGCCAACGGGGTAGTCAAGCGCATCCGCGAGGTCGAGGCGGGCATGTCGCGTGTGCAGAGCACACAAGACCTGACGATTAAACTCGCCGTCAGCGGCAATGACGAAATCGCCCACATGACCATCGCTTTCAACACCATGATCGCGCGTTTCCACGATGTCATCGGCCATGCCTTTACCAGTTCCCAATCGGTCGCCATGGCCTCTGGCCAGATTTCGGCAACGGCGGGCAAACTCCACGAAGCCTCGACCAGCCAGGGCGAATCCGTTTCTGCCAGCGCCGCCGCCATCGAACAACTGACGACTTCCATTGCCGCCATGTCCAGCCATGCCGAGCATGTTCGCACCTTGTCCTCGCAGAGCATGGAAAAAACCATCGCAGGCACCCGCCGGGTCGAGGAACTTGTCGACGAAATCCATCTCATCAAGGAAAACGTCGAAGCGATTGCCAAATCAGTGCAGGCGTTCGTCAGCGCCACCGACACCATCAGCGGCATGACGCAGCAGGTCAAGGATATAGCCGACCAGACCAACCTGCTCGCCCTCAACGCCGCCATCGAAGCCGCACGCGCTGGCGAAACGGGGCGCGGCTTTGCCGTGGTTGCCGATGAAGTCAGAAAACTCGCCGAAAAGTCCGGGGCCTCAGCCAACGAAATCGAGCAGGTTACGCAGCAAATCCATTCCCATTCAGCACAGGTTTCTTCCGCCGTCGACGCCGGGCTTTCCTCACTGACCGCCTGCGTCGGCAAGGCTGGCGAGGTCAAGCAGGCGCTCCAGCAAGCCAAGGACGATGTGGCCAACGCCGCCACCGGCATCGCCGACATTACCGCCTCGGTCAAAGAACAGGAAATCGCCAGCACCGGCATTGCGGGCAATATGGAACAAATCGCACAAATGACCGAAGAAACCAGCGCCTCGTCAGAAGAATCCAGTCAGGCAGCCGACGCACTGCACCGTCTCGCCGAAGAACTGCGACAGGTGGTGAGTCGGTTCAAAATCTGAAAACAGGCGCTGTCGTGCTGGTGATCCATTGTTGTCCCTCGCCGCGATCTGATTTATAGCCGTAACAATAGATAACTGTCGCATCCCGGACGATTGCGCCGAGCGGGCTGTTTTGCATCAGGTTCAAACAAGCGCCCGATATGTCTGATTATTTTGCGGAACGACTATAAAAATTCGATTTTTGAAGTTTTTTTTCGTAGTCAAATAAAAACCCGCATCCCTCGAAGGAATGCGGGTTTTTTGTGGCTCCTGGCTACTTTACGTCGTCCGATACCCCGCCTGCTGCAAGGCGTCTGGCATTGTTGCCGAGCCGACGCCGGGGATGGCGGCGGGGACGGTTGGGGCGCTGCTCCAGAAGCGGCTGCCGTCGCGGGCGGCGAGGTCTTCGTATTGGCGGAAACGCTCATCGACCCAGCGTTGCGCGGCTTCCATCAGTTGGTCGGCGGTGGCCTTGTCGGTGGCGGCGAGGGAGCTGTAGCGGGTTTCGTTGTAGGCGTATTCTTTGAGCGGCAGGCTGGGGCGCAGCGAGTCGAGTTCAAAGGGGTTGGCCCCGATTTCGCGCATCGCCGGGTTGTAGCGGAACAGCGGCCAGTAGCCGGTGGCGGTGGCGAGCGCCTGCTGGTTGAGGCCGCGGCGCATGTCGATGCCGTGGGCGATGCAGTGGCTGTAGGCGAGGATGAGCGAAGCGCCGTCGTAGGCTTCGGCTTCGCGGAAGGCTTGCAGGGTTTGCTGCGGGTTGGCCCCCATCGCTACCTGGGCGACGTAGATGTTGCCGTAGGCGATGGCCTGCATGGCGAGGTCTTTGCGCGGCACGCGCTTGCCAGCGGCGGCAAACTTGGCGACAGCGCCGAGCGGCGTTGCTTTCGATGACTGGCCGCCGGTGTTGGAATAGACCTCGGTGTCCAAGACCAGCACGTTCACGTCGCGGCCCTGCGCCAGTACGTGGTCCAGCCCGCCGTAGCCGATGTCGTAGGCCCAGCCGTCGCCGCCGACCCGCCAGATGCTGCGCCTCACCAGATGGGCGACGACCGAGAGCAGGTCGACTGCGCGTTCATCGTTGCCGAGGGCTTGCAGCCGGGTTTTGAGCAGCGCC
>JAITWU010000398.1 GCA_031285115.1 Azonexus sp.
GGGGGGTGGTCCGCCCCACCCCACCGCCCCGCGGGGGGGGGGGGGGGTGGGGGGGGGGGGGCGCCCCGCGGCAGCCTGCCACCCTCTCCCCCAGCCCCTCTCCCGCAGGCGGGAGAGGGGAGAATGACTCTGTTGCCCATTACTCCCGGAGTTTCCCATGTCCCAACAATTTGACGTACTCGTTATCGGCGGCGGCCCCGGCGGCTATGTCGCGGCCATCCGCGCGGCCCAACTCGGTTTTGCCACGGCCTGCTGCGAATCCAATCCCTACGCCGATCCCAAGGGCGAGCCGCGTCTTGGCGGCACTTGCCTCAACGTCGGCTGCATCCCTTCCAAGGCCCTGCTGCACACCTCCCACCTTTTTGAAGAAGCCAACCACAGCTTCGCCGCCCAAGGCATCAAAGTCAGCAAACCGACCATCGACGTGCCGGTCATGAAAGCCCGCAAAGATGGCGTCGTCACCCAGTTGACCTCTGGCATCAAGGGCCTCTTCAAGAAAAACAAAGTGACCATGATCCCCGGTCATGGCGCTTTTGTCGGCAAGGAAGGCGCGTTCTACAAAGTCAAGGTCGGTGCCGAAGAGGTGCTGGCCAAGCAAGTCATCATCGCCACCGGCTCCAAACCGCGCCACCTGCCCGGCGTCGCCGTCGACCAGAAAATCGTCATGGATAACGAAGGCGCGCTCGATCAGGAATCCGTGCCGAAAAAGCTCGCCATCATCGGCGCTGGCGTCATCGGCCTGGAGATGGGTTCCGTCTGGCGGCGTCTCGGCTCCGAAGTCACCATCCTCGAAGCCCTGCCGGATTTCATGCCCTTTGCCGATCAGGATGTCGCCAAAGAAGCCCTCAAACTGTTCGCCAAGCAAGGGCTGGCGATTCAGACCGGCGTCAAAATCGGCGAAGTCAAAACCAGCAAAAAAGGCGTTTCCATTGCCTATGAAACCAAAGACGGCAAAGCCGAGAAACTGGAGGCCGACCGTCTCATCATCTCCATTGGCCGCCTGCCCAACACCGATGGCCTCAATGCCGACGCTGTCGGCCTCAAGATAAACGAGCGCGGCATGATCGACGTCGACAGCCACTGCCGCACCAACCTGCCCGGCGTCTGGGCCGTTGGCGACGTGGTGCGCGGCCCGATGCTGGCCCACAAGGCGATGGAAGAAGGCGTCATGGTCGCCGAACTGATCGCCGGTCAGGCCGGACATTGCAACCTCGACACCGTGCCCGGCGTCATCTACACCGCGCCGGAAATCGCCTGGGTTGGCAAGAACGAGCAACAACTCAAAGCCGAAGGCGTCGCCTACAAGGCGGGCAAAATCCCCTTCCTCGCCAATGGCCGGGCGCTCGGCATGGGCGACCCGAGCGGCTTCGTCAAAATGCTCGCCTGCGCCAAAACGGACCGCATCCTCGGCGTACACATCATCGGGCCGAACGCTTCCGAACTCATCTCGGAAGCCGTCGTCGCCATCGAATTCGGCGGCGCATCCGAAGATCTGGCCCGCATCTGCCACGCCCATCCCACGCTGTCGGAAGCGGTGCACGAAGCAGCGCTGGCCTGCGACAAACGGCCACTGCATTTCTGAACGGCAAGCGGTTTGATCGGGGCGGGTTGCGGCAACGCTATCCGCCTTTTCTCTTTCTGTCTCATGAATCGTCACACATGGGATATAGTTCAAAATTTGCCCGGATGACGAAATCGGTAGACGTAGCGGACTTAAAATCCGCGCCCGCAAGGGGTACGGGTTCAACTCCCGTTCCGGGCACCATTGGTTTCTGAGAGTTCCTGCCGTGAAATTTCTCGCCTTCTTTTTGCTCGCTGTGTTTGCCGGTTGTGCTTCCTGGCATTGGGAGAAGCGTGGGGCGTCGGCGGATGATTACGAAGCGGATGAGAAATTTTGTAAATCCCAGGTGTATTCCGGGACTGACGGAGCCGTGACCGAGGCTCTGGTGCGCCGGATGCATGCCTGTCTGGAAGCCAAAGGCTGGCGCAAGGTCGATAAAGAGAAATGATTATCTACGATCTTTGCTGTGAAAACGCCCATCGCTTTGAAGGCTGGTTTCGCAGCGCCGATGATTTTGACGGGCAACTGGCGCGGCACTTTATCGGTTGCCCGCAGTGTGACAGCCATCGGGTGCGGCGCGTGCCGTCGGCGGTGGCGATTGGCGGCGCCGCTGTTCCGGTTACGGAGTCGGCGGCTCTGGCGACTGCTTCGCCCGGCGCGACGATGATGCCGACAGAGCAGCAGGCGCTGGCTTTGTACCGGCAACTGATCCGGACGGTGGTCGAAAATTGCGAGGATGTCGGCTCAGGCTTTGCCGGGGAAGCGCGCCGCATCTATTACAACGAGGCGCCAGCGCGGCCGATTCGCGGCCAGGCCACGGAAGAAGAGCGCGAAACCTTGCGTGACGAGGGGATTGAAGTGATTTGCCTGCCCGTCATCGAAGACGAAAAGTTGAACTGAAATCGCGTTAAGGATCAGCTCAGGCAGACCAGGGCGGCGTTGTGGAATTCCGGGATGCCGAGGCTGCCGTCGGTGCTGATTTCGCCGAGCGAGAGCGCGCCGTAAAGTGAGCTGGCGCCGGATACTGTTTTGAGTTCCTGCAATTCGGCGGTGGCGTTGTCGCCGAAATGAAGGCGGCGGCCAGCGCAGTAGTATGTCAACAGAGGCGTCCCGGCGCTGGGGCCGAGTTGGCGGACAAGGGCGCGGACGCAATTGCTGGCGGCAAGCGCCGGGGCTTTGAGGAGGCGCAGCATTGAATTGGGCGGCACTTCGCCAACGCAGAAAATCGAGCCATCCTCGTTGAAGGCGACGGGAATGCGGACCAGAACTTCGAGCGAACCGACCAGGCCGAACGGGTAGTGCACGGCATAGTCATAAAAATTTTCCGGCGTCAGTTCAATGCCGAAGTCGGCGGCGATAACCCGTTGATAGGCGGTCATTGCCAATTGCCCGTCAATTCTGTCGATCCGGTTGCCGACCGTTGAACTTGCCCGCATCAGCGATTTTGCTATCGGATAGCCGTGCTGGACGGCGATGCGCCGGTCTTTTTCGAGAATCAGACCAGCGACGCCGCCGCCCACGAGGCGCTGGTTGTCGAACAGGCAGGGCATTGGCTGGAAAGTTTCGCTGCCAGCATTGACGCCGGTGTAGGCGAATGAACGTTTGAGCCGGTCGAACAGCTTGGCGAGAATTGAGCCGATGTTCGGCAACGTGCTGTCGAAAATCATAAAAAGCTGATGCTGCTTGCCATCGCTGTCGGTAACGCCTTGGTTGGCGAGGATTTCAGCGATTTTTCCGGCGGCGGCGGCATGATCCGTGGCGAGATCGGAGACGAGAAAATGAGCGGCCGCATTGAACGAAGCAAGCAGATTCGCGCCATTCTTTGTAAATCCCTGTTCCGTCAGCAAGGCCGGGAAAATCGCGCCAAACAAATCAAGCTGACGCTGGTTGCAGGCATTTTGGAGCCAGGCGACCCAAGGTTTTTCCGTCTCCGGCAGATGGGCGAAAATCAACGGTCGGGGGTTGCTGGCGGCAAGTTCATCAAGCCATGCCGAACAGGCGGCGGAATTGATGACCGGAAAATGGCGAATTAGCATGGCGACGATGGAAAATTTTTCAAGTAGTAGCAACTGGAATGGTCATGTCGCCGGTCGCCATTCTAATTCATTGTCCAGCCCAAGAAAAAAAAGAAAGGCTGCTTCGGCAGAAGCAGCCTTGGTTACTGGTTGGCGCTGTGCGGCGCATCAACCTTTTCGCTATCAGCACTCCGGCTGGCGCTTGCGCATTCCCCGACCCAGCAGCAGCAGGCCAAGGGCGGTCAGAGCCAGGGTGCCCGGCGCCGGAACCTCGTTGTTGTTCGGAGTACCCGGTTCCGGCGGCAGGGGGTCGCGGACCCAGATCGACATGTGGGAAAGCGCCTGCTGTTTATCTTTCTGATTGGTGAAATCCAGGTTCTCCCAAGTGCCGGTGAAGGAGTAGGCCGTTTCAAAGTCGAAACCACCGCCCAAGGCTGCGCCAATGAGGTTGAAGTCGAAATCGTAGATCACATAGCCGTTGGCGGCCTTGAGGACGATAGCCAGATGATCAAAGGCATTACGTCCGAGCACTGCCTGCACGACTTGAACGATATTGGTTGCCGTTGTAATCGTCCACGTGCCGGATGTGCCGCCTTTGTCGGTGGTCATCGAGATATTGAGCAGGCTGCTGATGTCGAGCGGCGCGTTGGGGCTGTCCCACGCGCCATTTTCGAGACTGCCAAGAAACATCCAGCCCGGATCGTTGGCCGTGCCGTCGCCAGCGAGATCCTGCAATTGGCTGGTGCTGATGAACTGGGTCGGGCTGACATAGCCGCCCTCGCCATTGAGCAGGCCGTCGCCAGCGTAGCCGAGGTTGTCAGTCGGTTTCAGGTTGCCAACATCATTGGCGCCGTCGACTCCGTAACAACTGGTGGCGTTAATGGTCTGGTTTGAAATGACGCCACCGCCATTGCTATTCGAGATCTGGTTGATGGTGACCGCGCTGGTTGTGCAAGTCAGGGCGGCGGCATCGGTGGCGGCCAGCAGACCGAACAGGGCGATCGGCGCTAACTGGAGAAGGTATTTGCGAGTGCTCATGGTGACTCTCCTAAAAAATCAGTTGAACTTTTCAATTCTGATTATGCTGACGCCATTCTTAGCAACGTCTGTGCCACGTTTTTAACTAATTGTTTTTTAATGTAAATTTATGATGGTGCAACATTTTTTTGTTGGCTTTGTAAATAACCCCGACAGATGCTTTGGGCGCTTGTCTGGCGCTTTTGTCGAACCGGCAATCAGGCGTTGAAAACACCGTTCCGGCTGGGCTTGTCGCAGCCAGCCCTGAGCTTGCCGCAACGGTCTGCCCTTCGACAGGGCGGACGATCGTCAGGAAATTTTATTGCCGGATTTCGCGCTGGTTGCCCGGCGCAGCAAACTCGCCGCTGCTGCGGCAAGGGTTGATGTCCAACCCGCCGCGTCGGGTATAACGGGCATGTACGGCAAGCGCCTCGGGGCGGCATTGGCGCTGGATGTCGCAAAAAATGCGTTCGACGCATTGCTCGTGAAATTCGTTGTGCTCACGGAAGGAGACGATGTAGCGCAACAAACCGGCGTGGTCGATGGGCTGGCCACGGTAGCGGATGACGACCATGGCCCAGTCCGGCTGGCCGGTGACGAGGCAGTTTGATTTGAGCAGGTGCGAGTACAGGGTTTCTTCGATGACCGGGCCGTCTGCGGTTGTCAGTAAATGTGGCGCGGGCTGGTAG
>JAITWU010000408.1 GCA_031285115.1 Azonexus sp.
AGGGACGGACGAGCTGCCGGACCGCAACCAAAGGTCCGTCGATTTGCCGATCATGCGCCAGCAGCGAACCGGGACGCTTGCCAACAAACTCCACAGACCAATATGCAGTGTATTTTTACTTTACGTCAGGGCGAAACATACAAGGGGCTTTCGCGCCACCCTCGTCAAAAGCGGGGAGCGCCGTGAGCATTAACGTTTCCGCCTGGTCGATCCGCAATCCGACGCCGGCCATTCTGCTGTTCATCATGCTGACGCTGGCGGGCCTCACGGCTTTTTCGGCGATGAAAATCCAGCAGTTCATGGACATCGACCTGCCGATGGTCACGGTCACCGCCGTCTTGCCGGGCGCAGCGCCGGGGCAACTGGAAACCGAGGTGGCGCGGAAAATCGAAAATTCGCTGGCGACGGTGCAGGGTTTGAAGCACCTCTACACCAAGGCGCTGGATGGCACAGTCATCATCACCGTCGAATTCCGCCTCGAAAAACCGACGCAGGAGGCGGTCGACGATGTGCGCGACGCCGTTTCACGGGTTCGCGCCGATCTGCCGGGTGATCTCAAGGACCCGGTGATCAGCCGCATCGACGTCACCGGCGCGCCGATTTTGACCTACACCGTGGCCTCGTCGCGCATGGATGACGAGGCGCTTTCCTGGTTTGTCGACAACACCGTGACCAAGGCCATGCTCGGCGTCAATGGCGTTGGCGCGGTGGCCCGCGTCGGCGGCGTCAGCCGCGAGATTCGCATCGAACTCGATCCGGCGCGGCTTCTCTCGCTCAACGCCACGGCGGCGGAAATCTCCCGCCAACTGCGCCAGACCCAGCAGGAGGCTTCCGGCGGGCGGGCCGACATCGGCGGCATCGAGCAGTCGGTGCGCACCATCGGCACGGTCGGCAGCGCCGCCGAGCTGGCGGCGATGGATATTGTCCTGAACGATGGGCGGCGCATCCGCCTCGATCAGGTGGCGACGGTCAGCGACACCGTTGGCGAGCGGCGGCAGGCGGCGCTGTTGAATGGCAAGCCGGTGGTCGGCTTTGAAATCACCCGCAGCCGGGGCGCTGGTGAAATCGAAGTGGCCGACCATGTGCGCGCCCGCTTGCAGCAACTCAAAGCCGAACACCCCGACATCGAGATTACCGAAGCCTTCAATTTCGTCGATCCAGTGCAGGAAAATTACGTCGGTTCGATGGCCCTGCTGCTCGAAGGCGCGGTGCTTGCGGTGCTGGTCGTCTGGCTCTTTCTGCGCGATTTGCGGGCGACGCTGATTGCCGCCACGGCCCTGCCGCTGTCGATCATCCCGGCCTTCGCCGTGATGTATTTGATGGGCTTTACCATCAATGTCGTGACGCTGCTGTCGCTGTCGCTGGTGGTCGGCATTCTCGTCGATGACGCCATTGTCGAAATCGAAAACATCATGCGCCACCTGCGTCTCGGCAAGCCGCCCTATCAGGCGGCGATGGAAGCCGCCGACGAAATTGGCCTCGCCGTGATCGCCACCACCTTCACGCTGATTGCGGTTTTTCTGCCGACCGCCTTCATGGGCGGCGTGGCCGGTAAATTTTTTGTCCAGTTTGGCTGGACGGCGGCGATTGCCGTGTTTTTCTCCCTCGTCGTCGCCCGCATGTTGACGCCGATGATGGCCGCCTACCTGTTGCAGCCGCCGAAAAAAACCGTGTCGCCACCGCGCTGGCTCGACCGCTACGAGGGCTGGGCAAGCTGGTGTCTCGGCCAGCGCAAAAAAACCCTGCTCGTCGCTGCGGCCTTCTTTTGCGGCTCTTTCGCCCTCGTGCCGTTTTTGCCGACCGGCTTTATTCCGGCGGATGACCTGTCGCAAACTCAGGTTTACCTCTCGCTCGCCCCCGGCAGCACTTTTGAGGAAGCGTTCGCCGTGGCCGAAAAAGCGCGCGTCATCGTCGCGCAAAATCCCCACGTCAAGCTCATCTACACCGCCATCGGTGGCGGCGCTTCCGGCAGCGACCCGTTTGCCCCGCGCGGCGCGGCGGAAGTGCGCAAGGCGACGCTCACCCTGAACCTGACGCCGCGCCGGGAGCGGCGCGGCGTCGTCAAACAGGCCATCGAGCGCGAACTGCGCGAGGCTTTGTCGGTCTTGCCCGGCGTTCAGGTCAAAGTCAATTTCGGCGGCTCGAAAGAAAAATACGTGCTCGTGCTCGCCAGCGAAAACGGCCCGGCGCTGGCCGCCCACGCCCGTCAGGTCGAGCGTGAACTGCGCACCATTCCGGGGCTGGGCAGCGTCGTCAGCAGCGCCAGCCTGATCCGCCCGGAACTCGTCGTCACCCCCGACTTTGCCCGCATGGCCGACCTGGGCGTCACCTCGGCGGCGATTGCCGACACGCTGCGCATCGCCACCGCAGGCGATTACGACCAGAGCCTGCCCAAGCTCAATCTGGCCCAGCGGCAGGTGCCGATCATCGTCAAACTGCCGCCCGCCGCCCGGCAGGATCTGGCGCTTCTCGAACGCCTCACCGTGCCGGGCAAACACGGGCCGGTGATGATCAAGAGCGTCGCCCGGCTCGCCATCGCTGGCGGCCCGGCGGAAATCGACCGCTACGACCGGCTGCGCAATGTCAATTTTGAAATCGAACTGAACGGCCAGCCGCTCGGGGCCATCGAAAAACAGGCGCTGGCGCTGCCAAGCCTCGCCCACCTGCCGCCCGGTGTGATCCAGACCACCATTGGCGACGCCGAGGCAATGAATGAACTGTTCCAGAGCTTTAGTCTCGCCATGATTACCGGCGTGCTCTGCATTTACATCGTGCTGGTTTTGTTGTTCAAAGATTTCGTCCAGCCGCTGACCATTCTCGCGGCGCTGGTGCTTTCCGTGCCCGGCGCTTTTCTCGCGCTTTTCATTGCCCGCCAGTCGTTGTCGATGCCGTCGATGATTGGCCTTATAATGCTCATGGGCATTGCCACTAAAAACGCCATTTTGCTCATCGACTACGTCATCCTCGCTCGCCGCGACCACGGCCTCGACCGCTGGCAGGCGCTGCTCGACGCCTGCCGCAAGCGGGCGCGGCCCATCGTCATGACGACCATCGCCATGGGCGCCGGGATGCTGCCGATTGCGCTCGGCATCGGCACCGACCCGAGCTTTCGCGCGCCGATGGCGATTGTCGTCATCGGCGGCCTGATGACCTCGACTTTTCTCAGCCTGCTGGTCATTCCGGTCGTCTTCACTTATGTTGATGACGGCATCGTCTGGCTGCGCGGGCGCAGCAGGCGGGCGGCCTGAGCCGCGTTGCCACAGGGAGCCATTCTTTTATGCGAACAGACAAAAACAAACTGAGCATCTGGCTGGCGCTGCTGCTGGGCCTGGGTTTTATCGGCACCTCGCTGTTGAGCTATGTCATGTACCGGGACGCCATCCGCGAATCCATCATCGTCAACGAACTGCCGCTGACTTCAAAAAACGTCTATCTCGAACTGCAAAAAGACCTGCTGCGGCCCAATCTGATCGCCTCGATGATGGCCAACGATCCCCTGCTCCAGGATTTGATGCGGCGCGAAGACAAAAACGCGCGGCAAATTGCCAGCTATTTGCAGGAAGTGAAGGCGCACTACGCCGTCACCACCAGCTTCTTCATCTCCGAAAAATCGCGCATCTATTACTACGCCGACGGCATTTTGAAGAAAGTTTCACCCAACGAGCCGCGCGACGCCTGGTATTTCCGCGTCCGCGAAATGGCCGCGCCCTACGAGATGAGCCTCGATCCCGACCTCGCCAACCGCGACGCCATCAGCATCTTCGCCAATTACCGCGTCCTCGACAACAAAGGCGAATTCCTCGGCGTCGCTGGCGTCGGGCTGACCGAGGAGACGATCAAGCAATTGATCCGCGACTATGAGGCGCGCTACAACCGCATCGTCTATTTCGCCGACGCCGACGGCAAAATCACCCTGTCCGGCGGCGATGCCGGGCTGGATGGCAAAAATATCCATGACCTGACCGGGCGGGACGTGCAGGCCATCAACCTTCAAGTCTTGCGCGAAGGCGTCTTCCGCTACGGGCAGGATGGCCGGATGCACTTTCTCAACACCTGGCTGATCCCGGAACTGAACTGGTATCTGGTCGTCGAAAAAACCGATGAAGACGCCCTCGCCGCCACCCGCGAGACGCTCTATGTCAATCTCGCCGTCAGTCTGGCGGTGATGGCGCTGGTGCTGCTCCTGACCAATATGGTCATCAACCGCTACCAGAAGCAGCTCGAAGAAATGGCGACGACCGACAAACTGAGCGGCCTGCCCAACCGCCGCAGCTTTGACCTGATCGCCCGGCAAGTCATGCACGGCGCCCAGCGAACACAGGAGGCGCTGGCCATCATGCTGCTCGACATCGACCACTTCAAAGAGGTCAATGACCGTTACGGCCATCTGGCGGGCGACGAGATCATCCGCGAAGTCGCCAATACAGTGAAAGGCGCAATGCGCCACTCCGACATTCTGAGCCGCTGGGGCGGCGAAGAATACGTCGCCCTGTTCAAAGGCTGCGACCGCGAAAACGCCCGCCTCCTCGCCGAAAAATTCCGCGCCGCCATCGCCACCCGCCAATTCACCCACGACGGCCAAACCATCACCCTCACCGTCAGTTGCGGCGTTGCCCAATACGACGGTCTGGAAACCCTCGAACAATGGTTCGCCCGCGCCGACCGCGCCCTCTACGAAGCCAAACAGACAGGCCGCAACCGCGTTTGCGTTGCCGGGTGAGGCGGGCGCTGAGCGCAACATGGAATTGAAGCTGATTGAGAGCGAATCGGATCGCTCTATTCAGCAAACAAGTCGGCGTGTGTTCCGGCCCGGACGAAGTTCACCCGGTCGCCATCAAGCGTATAGATCAGCAGAAAGTCACCGCCGATGTGACATTCACGATGATCGGCCCAATCGCCTTTGAGTCGGTGATCCAGCCACTCGTCACCGAGCGGCGCATCCCCGGCGATCAGCAGCAGCATGGCTTCCTTGAGCCGCTTCATGTCGTAGCGGCCCGAGTGTGTCAGGCGCTGCCAGTCCTTGTGAAATTCTTTGGTGAAGTCGTGACTGCGCGGCAGGCTGGCGCGCTTGCTACTGGCCGGTTTTTTCGAGGTCATCGAACATCTCTTCGGCAGACTTGAAGCGCGGGGCGCGGGCCATCATGTCGCGGGATTCCGCTATCGCGGCGCGGGTTTTGGCGTTCGGCACCTTGAGTTCAAGCGGCAGCGCCTGCTCGGCTACGACACGGTGCAGGAACAAGCGCACCGCGTCGGCCATGGACAAGCCCATCGCGCCAAGCGCCTCTGTGGCTTGCGCCTTGATGTTGTCCTCAACACGAACATGCAGCATGGAAGTTTGGGCGGTCATCTTGCTGGGACTCCGAGTTCAGGGATTTCTTTATTTTGTATCTCATTTGAGACTTTTACAAGCCAGAGCCGTGACCATTTTGCTTCGTTTTATGAACAAAATTGACCCTTGCCAAGCCCGCCAATTCCCCGAATACTCCGCAAGCGGCGCGGCGCAAAGATCACCGCGCCATTTCGACAATAGAGCAGCTACTCCAGGAGACAAAGATGAATACCCCCGCCATCGTGCCAACCCATAAACTTTCCGCCAACGCCGCCTTGTGTGAAGCAGGTTTCAATCACGTCAGCGCCAATTCGCCCGCCATCGAGGCGATGACCGATTTTTCGCGCATCCCCGTGGTCACCATCGAGCCGCGCGCCACCATCGACGAAGCCAATGCCCGCATGATTTCGCGCGGCGTTCGCCTGCTCATCGTCATCGGCAACGACGGCCAGGCGGCCGGGCTGATTACCGCCCGCGACATCCTCGGCGAAAAGCCGGTGCAGTTGCAGCAGGTGCGCAGCGTCCACCGCGACGAAATCACCGTCGGCGACCTGATGGTCGCGGCGGGCGAGATCGACACCCTCAATCTCGCCGATGTCATGAAATCGCGCGTCCGCGACATCGTCGCCACCCTGAAGAAGCTCGGGCGGCAGCACATTCTCGTCGAAGACGTCGATCAGGCCAGCAACCAGCCACGCCTGCGCGGCCTTTACTCCGCCACCCAGATTGGCCGCCAGCTCGGCGTGCCGATGGCCCAGGGCTTCGACCTGCCGCAGACCTTCGCCGAAATCGAGGTCGTGCTCGGCTGAGTTTGCCGGGTCGCAGCAAAGCCCCCCGCCCCGCCTCACTCGCCTTTTTTGACCACAGGCGCGGGCTGTCTTGGCGGGCGGCCAAAGGCGACGGTGTAGAAAATATCGACCGCGTTGTCGCTGCCAGCGCGGCCAACCAGGGCGATCTGGCGGCTGAGGTCGATGGTCAGTTTGACGATGCCTTCAGCGCCGCCGAGCACTTGTTCGTAAGAGAGCATGGCGTTGCTGGAGAGGCGCTTGCCGATGCTGAGAATCTGGTTGCCGGTGGCGGCGGTGGTGTCGATGCGGTTGCTGTCGAGGCGGCTGCCGTAGGGGCGGCGATTGTCGCCGCCCAGTTCGCCCTGGCGGACGGTGAAGACGTCGATGCCGAACAGGTCTTTCAACTGCCCGGTGAGTTTGCCTGCGTCGTTGCCCAAAAGGCCGCCAGCGGCCACCAGCAACAGCCCGGCGTCGCTGCTGCCGACGGCGTCGGGGCCGTGGCCGAGAATGAGCCAGGAGAGTTTTTCGGCATCCGGCAATTCCGGGGTGGAGACGAGGCGGATCACCGGGCGCTGGGCCGTGCCGCTGATCTGCACGCCGGGTTCGACGGCGAGTCCCTGACGCACGGCGAGCACGTCGAGCGCCGGGTTGTCGAGCAGCCCCTGAAAAGTCAGTTGGCCGCGACTGATGGCAAGCTGCTGGCCATAAGCGTCGAAACGCCCGTCGCGCAGGCGGACGACGCCGCTTGCTCGCGGCAGGTCACGGCCACTGGCGGTCAGACGCACTTCGCCCGCCAGACGGCTCACCAAGCCAGCGCCGGAAAAGAGGAAGTTGCGCCCGAGGTCGCCAGAAAGATCGAGGTCGATCTGTGGCCGCCAACTATTGTCGACTTGGCCGCTCTGCCGCACCACCACATCGTCGGAAAGTTTCGGCAGCCCGGCCGGGGCGAGTTGCCAGTAACCGGCATCCGCCGTGAGCTTGCCGCGAATGCCGATGCGCTCGCCATTCCAGTCGAGCCGTCCGTCGCCGGAAAGGAGCAGCCATTGTTCGGCCAACTGCATCGCGCCAAAGCGTTCCAGCCGCAGGTCGAGCGCCCCTTGCGGCTGCCCGCCCGCCGGGTCAAAGGCCAGTTCGCCGCTGGCTTGCAGACGGCCCGGCTGGCTGACCAGCGCCGCCAGTTCGCCGCTGCT
>JAITWU010000050.1 GCA_031285115.1 Azonexus sp.
CTCACCACCGCCCTCACCGGCCCCCTGCTCGAACTGGAGCGCCGTTTTCTCGATGCCAGCCCGCAGATCGAACGCTGGCTGCGCGGTCAATGGCTGGAGCACACGCCGCCTTTTTATTCCTCGGTCGATTTGCGCAATTCCGGCTTCAAGCTGGCGCCGGTCGATACCAATCTGTTCCCCGGCGGCTTCAACAATCTCAACCCGGCTTTTTTGCCGCTCTGCGTGCAGGCGACGATGAGCGCCATCGAGAAGTTTTGCCCAGAAGCGAAAAACCTGCTGCTGATCCCGGAAAACCACACGCGCAATACTTTCTACCTGCAAAACGTCGCCCAGATTGCCGCCATTCTTCAGCAATCCGGCTTAAATGTCCGACTTGGCTCGCTGCTGCCTGATTTGACCGGCCCGACGCCGGTCGATTTGCCAAACGGTCAGCAATTGTTGCTCGAACCGCTCATCCGCAGCGGCAACCGGCTTGGCGTCGCCGACTTTGAGCCGTGCGCCATTTTGCTCAATAACGATCTGTCGGCAGGCATCCCGGCCATTTTGCAGGGGCTGGAGGAACAGGTCGTACTGCCGCCACTCCACGCCGGTTGGGCGGTGCGGCGCAAATCCAACCACTTTGCCGCTTACGATCAGGTCGCCAACGACTTTGCCCGCGAAATCGGCATTGACCCGTGGCGCATCAACCCGGCTTTTTCGGTGTGCCGCAGCGTCGATTTTCACGGACGCCAGGGCGAGGAGTGTCTGGCCGCCAATGTTGCCGCCGTGCTCGACATGGTGCGCGAAAAATACCGCGAATATGAAATCGACGAGACGCCCTACGTCGTCGTCAAGGCCGACGCCGGCACTTACGGCATGGGCGTCATGACCGTGCGCAGCGCCGACGAGGTGATTGCCTTGAACCGCAAGCAGCGCAACAAAATGAGCGTGGTCAAGGAAGGTCTGGCGGTGACCGAGGTGCTGGTTCAGGAAGGCGTGCATTCTTTTGAGACGGTCAATGAAGCGGTCGCCGAGCCGGTCGTGTACATGATCGACCGTTACGTCGTCGGCGGCTTCTACCGCGTGCACACCGGGCGCGGCAAGGATGAAAACCTCAACGCGCCAGGAATGCGCTTCGAGCCGCTGGCTTTCGAGACCGGCTGCAACCTGCCCGATTACCGCTGCGGCAACCCGGATGCGCCGCCCAACCGTTTTTACGCCTACGGCGTCGTCGCCCGGCTGGCCTGTCTGGCGGCGGCGGTTGAGCTGGAGCGCACCGCTGCGACGACAAACTGAACGGCGCGAGAAATAATTCATCGTCGCTGCGCCGGTCTCTGCGACATACTGCGGCCAGCGCCTTGTCGGGCGGGTATGGCTCAGGCTATCCTGAGACAGGCTGGTCGGCATTCGCTACATATTTCCAGTAGACCATCGCAGAGGGAGAAGTATTTTGCGCGGCATATCATTGGGAAAATCGGATTTTGCCAACAGTCTGATGTTTCGCATCGGACTGTTGGTTCTCGTCGCGCTGGTCATTTTCACCATTGCCACCGTCGAGTTGATTGGCCGACCGACCGTCAACCGTCTGGCCGAAACCCAGTTGCGGCTTGCCTCCGAACAGCTCGAAGGGCGCTATACGCGGCTCCTCAACAATGTCGAAACGACCCTGCGCAGCGGTCAGGCGTGGATTGGCGCGAGCCATATCGACTACAACGAGTTGTTGCGCTTCAACGAATTTTTCTTCCCCATTCTGGCGCATGATGGCGAAATCAACTCGGTTCTCTTCGCCAACGAGTCGGGACGCGGATTTTTCATGTTTCTCGATGGCGAGGGCGGCTGGTACAACCGCATTTCCAACCCCGACGGCTGGCGCGAAAACACCTACTGGATTCACTGGAACGCCGAGGGAGAGATCATCTCGATCGAAACCCGCGAGCAATACGATCCACGCCAGCGCCCCTGGTTCAAAGGCGCGATGGCCCAGACCGACGCCAAGGCGGTGGCGTGGACCGAACCCTATATTTTCTTCACCAACAAGGAGCCGGGCGTTACCGCCTCGGTTCGCGGGCAGGCGGCTGACGGCTCACATTACGTGCTGGCCTACGATGTCCGCCTCAAGGAAGTGACCAATTTCACCACCCGGCTCAGTGTTGGCCGGGATGGTCATGCCGCCATTCTCCTCAACGATGGCCGTCTGATCGCGCCGCCCGATCGCGCCCGTTTCGCCAATCCGGAGATGCAGAGCCAGGCTCTCCTCAAACAACCGGCGGAACTCGGCCTGCAAGAACTGGCCGAAGCCTACCGGCTGTGGCGGGCGGAACCGGCGCCGGAACAACGCCTGCACACCTTTAGCCGCCCGGATGGCGACTGGCTCAGTTTGTTTACCCGCAGTTCCGATGGCCGCACCGGCGTCTGGCTCGGCGTTGTCGCGCCGCTCCGCGATTTCATCCCGATCAACACCAGAGACATCGTCGTCTTCGGCCTCTTGCTGCTCGCCACCCTGTCTCTCAGCGGCATTGTCGCCGTCCGCATTGCTCACCGCTTTGGTCAGCCGCTGGCGAAACTGACGGCGGAAAGCCAGCGCATCGGCCGTCTCGAACTGGAGCAGCCGGTCGCCGCCGCCGCCCCCTGGCGCGAAGTCGCGGAACTCGCCGATGGCCTCGAAAACATGCGCCAGCGTCTGTTGCAATCGCGTCAGGCGATGCAGGAGGCGGCGGCTGAACTCGAAGAAACCATCGCCCGGCGCACCCAGGATCTGCTTCAGAGCCGGGGCACCCTGCAAAAACGGGAAGCCTTCTACCGCGCCATTTTCGACAATGCCGCCGTCGGCATCATCAGTCTCGCGCCGGATTTGCAACCCAGCGAAATCAATCCGGCCTTCACCGCTTTCCTCGATCAATCGCTCGCTGACCTGCTCGAACATTCCAGCATTGGCCTCACACCGTCTGAATCAGCCCGCCTGCAAAAAGCCCTGGGCGAAATGGCCGACGGTCAGCGCAGCAGCCTGCGCGATGAGTTTGAATTCGTCGATAGCCACGGCGCAACGCGCTGGGGCGACCTCCAGGTTACGGTCGTGCCGGATGCTGCGGGCAAGGTCGATCACCTGTTGCTGACCGTGCTCGACATTACCGTCCGCCACCAAGTTCAGGCCGAGCTGGTCAGCCAGTTCGCCTTCCAGCGCGCCCTGCTCGACACCATTCCCAATCCCATTTTCTACAAGGGCGCGGATACCCGCTTTATCGGCTGCAACAAGGCTTATGAGGAATTTTTCGGCATCTCGCGCGCCCGCTTCGTCGGGCTGCGCGTGCTCGATCTTGAGTATCTGCCGGAGGACGAGCGCATCGCCTTTCAGGCCGAGGACGAAATGGTCATTGCCAGCGGCGGCGGCGCCATCCGCGAGACGACAATGCCGCACAGCGACGGCCACCGGCGCGACGTGCTCTACTCCATACAGGGCTTTCGCACGCCGGGCGGCGAGCCGGGCGGCCTGATCGGCCTCATCGTCGACATCACGCCGCAAAAAGAAGCCGAACGCGAAGCCGACCGGGCGCGCTTCGCCGCTGAAGCCGCAGCGGCGGCCAAAGGCACTTTCCTCGCCAATATGAGCCACGAGATCCGGACGCCGATGAACGCCATCATCGGCATGACCTACCTGCTCCAGCAGACTGAACTCGCGCCGCGCCAGCGCAACTATCTGGGCAAGGTTGAAACCGCCGCCAAGGGACTGCTCGGCATCATCAACGACATTCTCGACCTGTCGAAGGTCGAAGCCGGGATGATGAATATCGAACAGGTCGCCTTCAGCCTCGAAGCCAGTCTGCGCGAACTGGCGGGCCTGAGCAGCCTGAAAGCCCGCGAGCGCGACCTCGAACTGCTGTTCGATCTGGCCGCTGGCGTGCCCGACCGGCTGATTGGCGACCCGCTGCGCCTCGGTCAGGTGCTCATCAATCTGGTCAGCAACGCCATCAAGTTTACCGAACATGGCGAAGTCACCGTCGGCGTCGCCCTGGTCGAACATCGTGAGGACAAAGTTCGGCTGCGCTTTACCGTGCGCGATACCGGCATCGGCATGACCGCCGAACAAACGGCCCGCATCTTTTCCGCCTTCACGCAGGCCGACAGCTCGACCACCCGCAAATATGGCGGCACCGGCCTCGGCCTTGCCATCAGCCAGCGCATCGTGCGCCTGATGGACGGCGAAATCAGCGTCAGCAGCGAACCCGGCGTCGGTAGCTGCTTTGCTTTCGAGGCGCTGTTCGGCCTCACCGACGAAGTATTGCTGACGCCGCCCTCCAGCCTGCCCGGCTCGCTGCGGGCGCTGATCGTCGATGACAGCAGCGCCGCCCGCGAAGTCTACGCCCACATGCTTGACAGCCTCGACATCGACAATCAGGCCGTCGCCAGCGGCAGCGAGGCGCTGGCGCGAATCAGCGCCGCCCGGCAGGCCGACCAGCCCTTCCACCTCTTGCTGCTCGACTGGAAAATGCCGGGCATGGATGGCATCGAAGTGCTGGCGGCGCTGCGGCGCAGCGACAGCGCCCCGCCAGCGGTGATCATGAGCACCGCCTACGATCATTCCGATTTGCAGGCGGTGCTCGGCGATCTGACGGTTGACGCCATTCTCGACAAGCCAGCCACCACCTCGTCGCTGCTCAACAGCATCATGGCCGCCCTGCACCACACCACCTCCGCCGAACAAGGCCCGCTGGCGAGCCAGATGCCGCACTTCAAGGGGCAGCGCGTGTTGCTGGTCGAAGACAACGAAATCAACCGGGAACTGGCCAGGGAAATTCTCACCGACTCCAGTTTGCAGGTCACCACCGCCGAGGACGGCGCCGAAGCCCTGAACCGGCTGCGCCAGGAAAGTTTCGATCTGGTCCTCATGGATTGCCAGATGCCCGTCATGGACGGCTACGAGGCAACCCGGCGCATCCGCAGCGAACTTGACCTCGGTGACCTGCCGATTATCGCCATGACGGCCAACGCGCTCTCCGGCGACCGCGAACGCTGTCTGGCAGTCGGCATGAACGACCACGTCGCCAAGCCGATCGACATCGGCGCCATGCTGACGACACTGGCCTACTGGCTCGACGCCAGCCCAACGGCCACGGCAGCGCCGGTGGTCGCCGCCGATAATCCGAAAGAGGTTCTCGACCCGTCCGCCGCTTTGGCCCGGCTCGGGCACAATCACGAACTCTATGGTCGCCTGATTGCCCGCTTCGGCGACAGCCAGAGTGACGCCGCGACCCGCCTGAGCGCCGCCGTCGCCGCTGGCGACAAGGCTTCCGCACTGCTCATCGTCCATACCCTGCGCGGTCTCGCCGCTAACCTTGGCGCCAATCGCCTTGCGAGCCAGGCTGGCAAGCTGGAGAGCCTGTTCAAGGAAACACCGGACGCTGCGATTCCAGATGACCTGATGACGGCCCTCGCCGAAGAACTGCAAGCCGCGCTGACGGCCATCGCCGCCTACGCCGCAGCGCATGAAAGCGCCGCCGCATCTTCGGCGAAGCCGCTCGATTCAGCCAGCCTGCGCTCGGCCCTCAAAAATCTGCGCGAACTGGTCGAGGCTTCCGACACCACTTCCCTGCGGGAATTTGAAGCGATTGCCGACAACCTGCGGCAATACATCAGTCCAGCCCGTGTCGACGAACTGGGAAGACTGATCGACCAGTACGAATTTGAAGGCGCCGCCGCCATCCTCGACGCTCTCCTTGGCCACGCCAAATCCTGAGCGGACAACCGTGTCTGATCTGTTCGCCCAGGAACCCATCGCCCCGCTCGCCGAGGCGCTCCGCCCGAAAACGCTCGACGAAGTGGTCGGGCAATCGCACCTTTTGGGCGAGGGAAAACCCCTCAAACTGGCCTTTCAGTCCGGCAAGCCGCACTCGATGATCTTCTGGGGGCCGCCGGGCGTCGGCAAAACAACCCTGGCGCGGCTGACGGCAACGGCTTTCAAATGCGAATTCATTGCCCTGTCCGCCGTTTTTTCCGGCGTCAAAGACATCCGGGCGGCGATGGAGGAAGCCGAGCGGAATCTGGCGCGGGGCTTGCAGACCATCTTGTTCGTCGATGAAATTCACCGCTTCAACAAATCCCAGCAAGACGCCCTCTTGCCTTATGCCGAAAGCGGCCTGGTCACCTTTATCGGCGCGACGACCGAAAATCCTTCCTTTGAAGTGAACTCGGCCTTGCTCTCACGAGCGCAGGTTTATGTCCTCAAGCCGATCTCCGACGAAGAACAAAAACAACTGCTCGAACGCGCCCTGAGCGCCCTGGGCGGTCTCGAATTTGACGATCAAGCCAGAGACACCCTGATCGGCTACGCCGACGGCGACGCCCGCAGGCTCCTCAACCTCCTCGAACA
>JAITWU010000128.1 GCA_031285115.1 Azonexus sp.
ACGGCGACCAGCACCGATTCCGGCGAGCCGAGGGCCGACAGCAGGGCGTGGCCGATGTTGTCGTGCCAACCCGCCAACAGGCCATGCAGTTCGACCCGGTCGGCAACCAGTTCAGGAAAACTGGCAGCCCGCGACATCAGATAAAAAATGCCGAGATCGTGCACCAGGCCGGCGAACATCGCCTCGTCGCCGTTGATGTGGGTCAGCTTGCGGGACAGCACCCGGCACAGCGCCGCGACATGCGCGGTATGCGCCCACAGCCGCGCCGACATATCCTCAAACACCTTCATCTGCTTCGATTTCAGCAACTGCTCGATGGCCACGGCGAAGGAAACCGTGCGCACCGCCTCCATGCCGATGCGGAGAATGGCGCTCTTGACATCGGCAACCTCGCGCCCGCTCGGATTGAGCGCCACCGAATTGGCCATGCGGATAATCTTGGTGCTCATCAGCGGCTCGGCGCCGACCAGTTTTGCCAGTTTCTCGATACTGAGATTGGGGTCCTTGAGCGCCGAGCGGACCTGAAACGTAATATTGAGAAAGGTCGGAAAGGTGATTTCATTGCCCGACAGATCGCGGGCGATGTCTTCGAGAACCTTGAAAGTGGAGGAGTTAGCCATGATCCTGTCCTACGGGTAAACGACGAGCTTCAATCCCGCCGCTCCGGCAGGTCTGCCGGATGGCGTCACCACCTGAATCAGAAAGGAATATCGTCGCCGAGATCGTCAAAAGAAGGCTTCGGCTTGTTCTTCGGCGGCGCCGGCGCGTAGTCGGTTGGCTCATCGTAGCCGCCGCCACCGGAAGAAGCTGGCGCGCCCATGCCCTGGCGGCTGCCGAGCATTTGCATTTCGTTGGCTTCGATTTCGGTGGTGTAACGATCCTGGCCGTCTTTGTCCTGCCACTTGCGGGTCTTGATCCGTCCCTCGATATACACAGAGGAGCCTTTTTTCAAATACTGGCCAGCGATTTCGGCCAGTTTGCGGTAAAAAACGACGCGATGCCATTCGGTGATTTCGCGCTTCTCGCCGCTGTTTTTGTCTTTCCAGCTCTCCGTCGTCGCCAGGCGGATATTGCAGACGGCATCGCCGCTGGCCGTGTAACGGGTCTCCGGATCAGCACCCAGATTGCCAATGAGAATCACCTTGTTGATTGATGCCATGTTTCTACCTCTTTCGTTTTTGGTTCATGCCCCCGATGTTTCGGGGGCGCTTAAATGCAAAACACGTATTGTAATTGTCGGGGCTGGCTGCTGCCAGCATTGTTCGGCAATCTCACCGGCGGGCGGCAAAGCGCATACGGCTGACAACCGCCAGCCAGACGAGCGCCAGAACGATGCAGGCAGCATAGACCGCCGCGCTGCCCCAATGCTTGGCGAGCAGACCGCCGAGCGCGCCGCCGATGAACAGGCCGATTGACTGCGTCGTGTTATACACCCCGAGCGCCGCGCCTTTGGCTTCCGGCGGCGCGGTGCGCGAGACGAGCGAAGGCAGCGTCGCTTCGAGAATATTGAAGGCGATAAAGAACAGCAAAAGACAGGCCGCCAAACCAGCGAGACTGCCGCCGAACAGATAAAGGCCAAGCTGGACGACAGCAATCAAGGCGACGGCGGCGGCGAATACCGGGCGCATTTTGTTCTTTTTCTCGGCAGCGATGATGGCCGGAACCATGACGAAGAAAGAGGCGAGAACAGCGGGCAGATAGACTTTCCAGTGTTCCGGCGTCGGCAAGCCGCCGTATTCGAGCAGCGCCTGCGGCAGCACCACCCACATCGCCATCTGGATCACATGCAACGCGCCGATGCCGAAATTGAGCTTGAGCAATTCGCCATCGGCCAGCACGCGGCGCAGCGGCAGGCGCGTCTGGGACGGCGGCGGCGGCGTTGGCACGGCGGCAAGCAGGACGACGATGGCGAGCAGGGCCAGCGCGCCGATCAGCGCAAACAGCCCGTTCATGCCAATCCAACCATAGAGCAGCGGCGCGCCGACCATCGACAGCGCGAAGACCAGACCGATGGATGAGCCGATCATCGCCATCACCTTGGTGCGATTCTCTTCGCGCGTCAAATCAGCGGCCAGCGCCGTCACCGCCGCCGAAATAGCGCCCGCGCCTTGCAGCACGCGACCGGCAATGACCCAGTAAATATCCTGCGCCCCGGCGGCGACAAAACTGCCGATGACAAACAGCAACAACCCGCCGACGATCACCGGCTTTCGCCCCCAGCGGTCGGAAGCAACGCCAAAGGGAATCAGCAACGCCGCCTGGGTCAACCCGTAAGCGCCCAAGGCCAGCCCGACCAGCGACGGATCATTACCCCCCGGCAGACTCGGCGCAAAAGCGGCGAACACCGGCAGGATCAGGAACAGGCCCAACATGCGCAGGGCGAAAATGGCAGCCAGCGCGGCGCCAGCGCGGCGCTCTTCTCGACTCATGCGGTTGGTCTGGGACATGGGCGGGTGGGGGTTACGTTGGGGGTCGCCATCTTAGCAGGTTTACCGGGGCGTCCCGGGGGCTGCCAAAGGCCGGTTACGTTATATCGCTTGCTGAGATTTGGCCCGCTGACAGGAACCTATCTTATTTCACATTGACATGGACGCAGCCAGGTTGAATGCCTTGGGATTCGGTTGCGGTTCCCTGGGTTTCAAGGCATTGAGGTTGCCCATGCCATGTCTTCTCAGACACCGATCCAGCCTCGAGCACGAGACGTCCGCGCAGATGACGGATGACGGCCACCAGATCATCGAAGGCATTTACGCAACTCAACCACGAGCAGTTCTTGGGCCGGGCGGGTGATTTGCAGGTGATGCGGTACGCGCGTCGTTAAAGACACGGTGCTCTCGGCGCGAATGGCGGGTGTGGTGCGGGCGTTCTTGTGTAAGCGTATCATCATGGATAATTCCTCCCGGTTATGGTCACATTGATTCGATCAGATGACGGAAAACCGCCCGCGCCATGGACAGCGGATGGCGTCTATTTCCTAGTCAATCGTCCGGGATGTGACACCAATATTACATTCAACCCGGAGGCGCTAAAGCGCGCCGGTTGGTTTGAGCGATGAGCGAAGAAATTTACCACCAGGCAATCAAGGAACTGGCTCAGGCCGCCCACGGCGCGGGCCGCCTGCCTTCGCCCACGGCCAGCGCCCGCCTCGACAACGCGCTGTGCGGTGACCGCGTGACGGTCGATTTGCGCAGCGAAAATGGTCGCATCACTGCGCTGGCGCAAGAAACCAAAGGCTGCCTGCTATGCCGCGCCGCCGCTTCTTTGCTCGCCCGCAAAGCGCCGGGCAGCGCCCCCGCCGACATCGCCCGGGCGCTCGCCGCCCTGCGCGACCTGCTG
This sequence comes from Azonexus sp., assembly GCA_031285115.1. Classification (GTDB taxonomy): domain Bacteria; phylum Pseudomonadota; class Gammaproteobacteria; order Burkholderiales; family Rhodocyclaceae; genus Azonexus. The sequence goes on from JAITWU010000128.1 coordinate 3,337, forward strand.
CAAGGCAAACCTGCGGAACCCGCCCTCTGGCCGGACTTGTCGCTATTTGCCCCGGTCGGCCCCCACAAAAGCCGCCACGGCTGCGTCCTGCTGCCCTTTCAGGCGGCGCAGCAGGCCATTGAAGCGGCGGCTTGCCGCCAGCGTTGACGGTTCAGCAAATCCCCCCGGTCACGCAGTAGGTTTCTCCGCTGATCCACGAAGCGTCGTCGGAGGCGAGAAAAACGGCGAGCGGGGCGATGTCGGCGGGGCGTCCGGCGCGTTGCAGGGCGCGTTGGCTACCCAGTTGCCGGGTCAATTCGAGCAGGCCGCGGCTCTCGGCGCCTTCGGTTTCGGTCGGGCCGGGGTTGATGGCGTTGACGCGGATTTTTCGTCCGCCGAGTTCTTTCGAGAAAGTCCGGGTCAGGCTGTCGACGGCGGCTTTGCTCGCGCTGTAGACGGCCATGCCGGGCGGCGTCAGGGCGCTCACGTCGGAACTGATGTTGATG
>JAITWU010000150.1 GCA_031285115.1 Azonexus sp.
ATTGATCTCCTCGTCGTCAATCTCTACCCGTTTGAGGCCACCGTCGCCAAACCCGGCTGCACGCTCGAAGACGCCATCGAGAACATCGACATCGGCGGCCCGGCGATGGTCAGGAGCGCCGCCAAAAACTGGCGCGATGTCGCGGTGCTGACCGACGCCGCGCAATACCCGGCAACGCTGGCCGAACTTGCAGCCAGCAACGGCCAGCTCGCCGCCGCCACCCGCTTCGCGCTCGCCGTCGCCGCCTTCAACCGCATCGCCCAATACGACGCGGCGATCAGCGATTATCTTTCGGCCATTGACTTTGCCGCCTCGCAGACCAGCGCCGCGCCGGTGCGCCACCTCTTTCCGGCGCAAAGCAACGCCAGTTTCATCAAGCTGCAAGACCTGCGCTACGGCGAAAACCCGCACCAAGAAGCCGCCTTCTACCGCGACCTCTACCCCGCCCCCGGCTCGCTCGCCGTCGCCGAACAATTGCAGGGCAAGGAACTCTCCTACAACAACATCGCCGACGCCGACGCCGCCTGGGAATGCGTCAAACAATGGCGCGAAACGCCCGCCTGCGTCATCGTCAAACACGCCAACCCCTGCGGCGTGGCGCTCGGCGCAAACGCCCATGAAGCCTACAGCAAAGCCTTCAAAACCGACCCGACCAGCGCCTTCGGCGGCATCATCGCCTTCAACGTCCCGGTCGACGGCAAAGCGGCGGAGGAACTGAGCAAACAATTCATCGAAGTGCTGATGGCCCCCGATTTCACCGCCGAGGCGCTGGCTATTTTCAAAGCCAAAGCCAATGTCCGCATCCTGCGGATTCCCCTTGCCGCCATCAAAGCCGATGGCGCAACGCCCTGGCAGCGCGGCCAGAACGCAATGGATGTCAAGCGCGTCAGTTCCGGCCTCCTCATTCAAACCAGCGACAACCTCGATCTCGATCCGGCGGCGCTCAAAGTCGTCACGCAAAAACAGCCGACCGCCGCCCAGATGGACGATTTGCGCTTCGCCTGGAAAGTCGCCCACTACGTCAAAAGCAACGCCATCGTCTTCTGCGGCGGCGGCATGACGCTCGGCGTCGGCGCGGGCCAGATGAGCCGCATCGACTCCGCCCGCATCGCCAGCCTCAAAGCCGACAACGCCGGCCTCTCGCTGCAAGGCTCGGCAGTCGCCAGCGTCGCCTTCTTCCCCTTCCGCGACGGCCTTGATGTGGTCATCGACCAGGGCGCTGCCTGCGTCATCCAGCCCGGCGGCTCGATGCGCGATCAGGAAGTGATTGATGCAGCCAACGAGCGCGGCGTGGCGATGGTATTTACGGGGACGCGGCATTTCAGGCATTGATTTTTTATGCGCCCAATCATTTGCCATGTGCTTATCCAATGTTTTTTAGTTTGTCCCACAGCCTGTGGGACAAACTCTGCGAACGCATATCCGAATCCCGATATTTAAGGGAAAGCTCTCCAATGGCACTCATTAACTGTCGCGTTTGTGGAAAAGAGGTGTCAAACAAAGCAGTCATGTGTCCAAAATGCAAGTCCTCAGTCATCCCTCCAGTAAAACCAATAATACAAACGACTCATTGCGGCGAGTGTAAAAAAGAAATATATGCTTCGGCAGCCACCTGCCCAAACTGTGGCGCCCCTGTAAAGAAAAAATCAGAATTGACAAGAGAACTCAGCCGAAACGAGTCTATTGTTCTGATTATCATCGCGATTGCTGTGGTGACTGGGATGATTTGGATTGCCTATAACGATGCCGGTCCAAAAGTTGCAGGATATGTAGTGCTCGCGCTAATGATTTTATCCTTGACAGGGGCATTGGCTAAGGCTTTTGGAACAAAATGGGAAAAACTGGATTATGAAAGCATGGATACGCCAACCAAGGCTTTCTGGGTTATAGGCTATATTTTGGAAAAAATGTTTTTTGTGCTAGTAGCATTCCTCATAATTGCCTTTGTTTTTCTCTTTGCTGTTATGAAGCCGCTTTTGAAAAAACGCAGGTAACAATCCCATGATTATTAAATACCATGATCACACGACACCCTTCCAGCACACTCAATTGCGCCTTTTCTGAAAAACCTTTTCAGGGGCAGCATCCTGAAGAGGCCAGGTTTCTGTTTATCGGACAGGATGCCAATTACGACCACGCCATAGAGAAAAGCTCGATTTTTAAGGATGTGCTGGAATATCACGCGGATGGCGTTGGTTTTTGGAAAAAACATGGCGTGCATCATCCGTTTTTGTTGCCCGGTTATACTGGCGACGGTCGAAAATACCACAAAAATTTTGCCCGCATCGGGTTCGCCCCTGATCTGGCTGAACATGTCTCATTTGTAGAACTACTACATTTTCCAACTGTCGGGAGAAACAACCTTGATATAGCAGACCTCTCTGCAGAACATTTGAGTTTTTTGAACGAGGTAATATTTTACGGAAAAGCGCAATATGTATTTATCCCCAGGGTGGTTGCGACTCTTATGCACAAATCAGGAGCGTTTTCATGGATGCCCCAACAACCAAAAAGAATGCCTGAGCAACTTGATACCTGGTTTTCAAGCAACAAGGTAACGATTTTTGCCCATTTACATTTTTCTGTGTATGGCAAATTTGAAGCTAAAAAAGCAATGGAAATTAGCAGGATCAATAAAATTGTTGAACATTTCAGGCAACAACTATAGTGCAGACTGAGATGAGCGCAGGAAATCCCCACATGGCAACATTTCCGAAAAACCTTGACCGAACTGCAACTACCACTCTGTTGGGGTTCGCGTTTCTCAATTCAACCTTGCTCCGCCTGATTGTCCCCGGAAATGCTTTTTAACAAACCCGCGCCCCCAGCCAAAAACGCCTGGCCCCTGCTGTTCGTCTGCTGGCTGATTGCCGCCGTCTCAACCTTGGGCGCCATTTTTCTCGGCGAAGTCATGGGCCTCACGCCGTGTGTCTTGTGCTGGTATCAGCGAATCTGCATGTTTCCGCTGGTTTTCATCCTCGCCGCCGGACTTTTCCCGCCCGACCGGCGGGTGGTGCGCTATGCCTTGCCCCTGGCCCTGACCGGTCTGGGTTTTGCCGTGTTCCATCTGCTCGTCGCCGAAGGCTTTGTTGCGGAAGCGCTGACGCCCTGCTCGCCGGGTGTGCCTTGCTCACAACAACTCATCGTCTGGTTTGGTTTTTTGACCATTCCGATGCTCTCGGTCGCGGCTTTTTCGCTGGTCAACGCACTGCTTGTCGCCATTTACCTGAAGGCTCCCCAATGAAACAACGGATCATTTTTATCGGCGCTGCCGTTTTGCTCGTGCTCGTCTTTGTCTTTGCCAGCAGCAGCTATAAAACGCAGCAAACGGAACAGGCAACAGCCGCCGCCACCCGCAACAAGGAGGCGCTGGTGCGTTTTCATTCGCCGACGCTGGGCCAGCCGGGGGCGGCGGTGCATATTGTCGAATTTCTCGACCCGGCCTGCGAAACCTGCCGCGCCTTCTACCCCGTCGTCAAAGCCATGCTGGCCGAGAACTCGGACAAAATTCGCCTGAGCATCCGCTACGCGCCCTTTCATCGCGGCGCTGATGAAATCGTCAAGTTGCTCGAAGCGGCCCGCAAACAGGGCAAATACTGGGAAACGCTCGCTGCGCTACTGGCCGCCCAAGCCCAGTGGGCGCCCGATCATGCGGCTCACCTCGACCTCGTCTGGCCGGTGATTGATGGTCTGGGCCTCGACATGGCGCGTTTGCGGGTAGATATGCAAGCGCCAGAACTGACTAGGCTGATTGAGCAGGATCTGGCCGATGCCAAAACGCTCAACGTGCAAAAAACGCCGGAATTTTTTGTCAATGGTCGCCCCCTGCCTTCCTTTGGCCTCAAGCAGTTGCAGGATTTGGTGGCGGAAGAGCTTGCCGTAAAATCAAATTGAACCAAGCAAAAGGAACCCCATGAAACTTCTCGTCATCGGCTCTGGTGGCCGTGAACACGCTCTCGCCTGGCGTCTGGCGCAGGCGCCCGGTTTGCAAAAAGTGTACGTCGCCCCCGGCAATGCCGGTACGGCGCGCGAGCATGAACTGGAAAATCTGCCCATCACCGACCCGGAGGCGCTCGCCGATTTTGCCGAGCAGAACAAAATCCACCTCACCGTCGTCGGGCCGGAAGCGCCGTTGGCGGCGGGGATTGTCAATATTTTCCGCGCCCGTGGCCTGAAGATTTTTGGCCCGACCAGGGAAGCGGCGCAGCTTGAATCGTCCAAGGATTTCGCCAAGCGTTTCATGGCCCGGCACCATATTCCGACGGCGGCGTTTGCGACTTTTTCCGACGCGGCGCTCGCTCACGCTGACATCGACCGCCGGGGCGCGCCCATCGTCATCAAGGCCGATGGTCTGGCGGCGGGCAAGGGCGTCGTCGTCGCCATGACGGTTGCAGAAGCCCACGCCGCCATCGACGACATGCTTTCCGGCAACAAATTGGGCGAGGCGGGCAGCCGCGTCGTGATCGAGGATTTTCTCGATGGCGAAGAAGCCAGCTTCATCGTCATGGCCGATGGCAAAAATGTGCTGGCGCTCGCTTCCAGCCAGGATCACAAGCGCATTTTCGACGGCGACCGGGGGCCGAACACCGGCGGCATGGGCGCTTATTCCCCGGCCCCGTGCGTAACGCCGGAAATTCACGCCAAAGCCATGCGCGAGATCATCCTGCCGACGGTGCGCGGCATGGCTGCCGACGGCATCCCCTTCACCGGTTTTCTCTACGCCGGGCTGATGATCGCTAAAGACGGCTCAGTCAAAACCCTGGAATTCAACTGCCGCATGGGCGACCCGGAAACCCAGCCGATCATGATGCGCTTGAAATCCAATCTGGTGACGCTCCTCGAACACGGCATCAACGGCACGCTCGATGAGATCGAAGCCGACTGGGACCGCCGCGTCGCGCTCGGCGTCGTGCTCGCCGCCGCCAACTACCCGGAAGCGCCGCAAAAAGGCGACATCATCCACGGCCTGCCCGCCGACAACGCCTGTGGCGAGGACGCCCACGTTTTCCACGCCGGGACGGCAGAAGCCAATGGCGAAATCGTCACCAGCGGCGGGCGCGTGCTCTGCGTCACCGCCCTTGGCGAAAACATCAAAATCGCCCAGAAACGGGCTTACGAGGCCGTAGCGGCGATCCGCTTTGACGGGATGCAACTGCGGCATGATATTGGCTTTCGGGCGATTAACGGATGAGGCAGTTTGGCAGAGCGCGCCAAGCGAATATCTGATAATCGCTTCGGCGCGGATTACCCCCTCTTCCTCAAAAGAGAGGGGCTTTTTCAAAACCAGAACGTTTTTTGTTGAGTCATGCGCAGCGCAAATATCTCCTGCTCCCTTGCCGTGAGCGCGAACCGGTCGTCCCTCTCCCGCTTGCGGGAGAGGGACTGAGGGTGAGGGTATCGGGCGAGGGGAAAGGCAAAAAACG
>JAITWU010000184.1 GCA_031285115.1 Azonexus sp.
CTGGTGGCGTGAGGTGTCCATGATGCGCTTTTTACTGGCCCGCGCGATCAACCCATGGGTCAGTCTGCTCAAGGGGCTGCGCTCGTGGAATCAGATCGCCAAAACCTTGCGCGAACCACCACGAAAACGACGACCGTACCAGATGGATGGGCTGGAAAGTGTTATAGGTTAGCGCTTATGCCCGCAAGGGGAGAGGGGCTTTTTGCGGCAGGCGAGAAGCACTGCCGCCAACCAATAAATGACAAAACCATTCATGCGATTGCCCTGCCCGCAACAGCGACCGCGCTCCCGGCCAATGTTAGAATCGCCCGTTCTGATTTTTCCCTGATTTGGAGACTCCCCTGATGATTAGCCTTGCCCATGCCCAGACTGCCGCTGGCGCTGCCGACCCGACCGGCGGTTTTATGTCGTTGCTGCCGATGGTCGCCATGTTCGCCATCCTGTGGTTTTTGCTGATTCGCCCGCAGATGAGAAAAGCCAAGGATCACAAGGCGCTCATCGAAGCCTTGCAAAAAGGCGATGAAGTCGTCACCGGCGGTGGTCTGGTCGGTCGCATCACCAAAGTTGGCGAAGCCTATGTCACGCTCGAAATTGCCGAAGGCACCGAAGTCGTCGTGCAAAGGCCGGCCATCGGCATCGTTCTGCCGAAAGGCTCGCTGAAGTCCCTGTAATCACCCCGGCGGGCGGTCTGGTCAGACCACGCCGCCCGCCTCGCCTGCAAGCCGCCATGAACCGCTATCCCCTCTGGAAATACATCCTCGTCGCCGTTGCGCTGGTGCTCGGTTTTATCTACACCCTGCCCAATTTTTATGGCGAATCGCCCGCCGTGCAGGTTTCCAGCGCCAAGGCCACGCTCCGGGTCGACGATGGCACGCGCCGCCGTGTCGAAGAAGTTTTGAAGAACGCCAACATCGCCCATGAGGGCATCTTGCTTGACGCGGTTGGCGTCAAGGCCCGCTTCGCCACGGAGGACATCCAGTTGCAGGCGAGGGATGCGCTGGAAAAAGCCTTTAATCCCGATGCCACCGACCCGCAGTACGTGGTCGCCCTCAACCTGCTGTCGGCTTCGCCGCGCTGGCTGACGGCGGTTCATGCGCTGCCGATGTATCTCGGCCTCGATCTGCGCGGCGGCGTGCATTTTCTTTTGCAGGTGGATATGAACGGGGCGCTGACCAAGCGCCTCGATTCGATGGCCGCCGACCTGCGCCTTCAACTGCGGGACAAGAAAGTCCGGCACGCTGGCATCAGCCGCGACAAAGATGCCATCATCATCAAATTCAACGATGCCGAAGGGCGCGACAAGGCGCGCGCCGTCATCGCCGACCTCCAGACCGATCTGGCGCTGACACAGGCGGACTTGACGCTGACGGCGACGCTGACGCCAAAATCCCGCAAGGATATTCAGGAAGCCGCCCTCAAGCAGAATATCGTCACCCTCAGCAATCGCGTCAATGAGCTGGGGGTTGCCGAGCCGGTCATCCAGCAGCAGGGCGCTGATCGCATCGTCGTGCAACTGCCCGGCATACAGGATGTCGCCGAGGCGAAGAAAATGATCGGCCGCACGGCCACGCTGGAAGTGCGGATGGTCGATGAAGCAGCGACGGTATCGGGGGTGACGGCGGGCGCGGATTTGTTTCCGCATCGTGAAAAGGAAGGGTCTGTCTCCCAGATTGCGGTGAAAAAACAGGTCGTCCTCACCGGCGACCGCTTCACCAAGGCCAATTCCACCTTCGACCAGAATCACCAGCCCGCCGTCTCGGTCGAACTCGATGCCGCGGGCGGCCGCATCATGCGTGACGTGACCCGCGAGAATCTGAAAAAGCAGATGGCGATCATCCTCTTTGATCGTGGCCGGGGCGAAGCCATTTCGGTCGCCACCATCCAGGGGGAATTTTCCAGCCAGTTCCAGATTACTGGCCGCTTCTCGCCACGGGAAACCAATGATCTCGCCATCCTGATCCGTTCCGGCGCGCTGGCGGCGCCTATGGAAATCATCGAAGAACGCACCATCGGCCCCTCGCTCGGCGCGGAAAACATCAGTAAGGGCTTCCACTCGACGCTGTGGGGCTTCATCGCCATCGCCGTCTTCATGATCGTCTATTACCAGATGTTCGGCGTCGTCTCCTCGATTGCGCTGGCCGCCAACCTCTTGCTGCTGGTCGCTTTGCTCTCGCTCCTGCAAGCGACGCTGACCCTGCCCGGTATCGCCGCCATTGCGCTGACCCTGGGCATGGCGATTGACGCCAACGTCCTCATCAACGAGCGCATCCGCGAAGAACTGCGCGCCGGGATGCCGCCGCAGACAGCCATTTCAGAAGGCTACGCGCGCGCCTTCGGAACCATTCTCGACTCCAACATCACCACGCTCATTGCCGGTCTGGCGCTCCTCATCTTCGGCTCCGGCCCGGTGCGCGGCTTTGCCGTCGTCCATTGCCTCGGCATTCTGACTTCCATCTTCTCCTCGGTCGTCATCTCGCGCACCCTGGTCAATCTGATTTACGGTCGCCAGAAAAAACTGACCAAGGTCGCCATCGGCCAGATCTGGAAGCCCGGCGTCACGGCAACGACGGTCGCCGGCAAAAAATAAGGAAGCACGGACATGGAATTTTTCCGCATCAAAAAAGACATCCCCTTCATGCGCCATGCGCTGAAGTTCAACATCATTTCCCTCGCCACCTTTCTTCTTGCCGTCTTTTTTCTGGTCAGCAAAGGCTTGCATCTGTCGGTCGAATTTACCGGCGGCACGCTGATCGAAGTGAGCTACCAGCAGGCGGCGGAACTGGAAAAAATGCGCAATGCGCTGGGCAAAGCCGGGTTCAGCGATTTTCAGGCGCAGAACTTTGGCTCCTCGCAAGACGTGCTGATCCGGCTGCCGCTCAAAAAGGCCGAAGACAGCGCCAAACAGGGCGAACAGGTGATGGCCGCGCTGGCTGCGGAAGTGCCCGGAGCGCAGCTCAAACGGGTCGAATACGTCGGCCCGCAAGTCGGCAAGGAACTCGCCGAAAATGGCGCGATGGCGCTCCTCGTGGTCGTCATCGGCATCATGATCTACCTCGCCTTCCGCTTTGAGTGGCGGTTTTCGGTCTCGGCCATCATCGCCAACCTGCACGACGTCATCATCATCCTGGGCTTCTTCGCCGCCTTTCAGTGGGAATTTTCGCTCTCGGTGCTGGCGGCGGTGCTGGCCGTGCTCGGTTACTCGGTCAATGAATCCGTCGTCGTCTTTGACCGCGTCCGCGAAACCTTCAAAAAAGTGCGCGGCCTCACGACGCCGCAAGTGCTCGACCACGCCATCACCAGCACCATTTCGCGCACCATCATCACCCACGCCTCGACCCAGGTCATGGTGCTGTCGATGCTCATTTTCGGCGGCGAAACGCTGCATTACTTCGCCATGGCGTTGACCATCGGCATCTGCTTCGGCATCTACTCCTCAGTACTGGTCGCCAGCCCCCTGGTCATGTGGCTGGGCGTCTCGCGCGAACAGTTCATCAAGCAGAAGAAGGTGGTCGAAGGCGCGAATGAGGATGGGGCGGTGGTTTGAACGGACGATACTGTTTGGTCAATGGGATTGTTTTTAGCCGCTAGGGGCACTGACTATTCCATAGCCAGACGCTGGTCTTGCAGGAAGGGGCAGTCGATATGTTGAGCAAATTCTTCCAGTGTGGCCCTAGGTGGCGTCGTCATGAGACATCCAACCAAAGCACCAAGCACCTGATCTGAACTATCGCCAGAAACGACGCCGCATTCTTTGCGTAGCGCGTGGCAATGCCACGCCAACGCTTCAGGTGCAAAAAGGCGTTTTCC
>JAITWU010000258.1 GCA_031285115.1 Azonexus sp.
CCGGTCATTCTCCCCCTCTCCCCAACCCCTCTCCCGCGAGGGGAGAGGGGCTTTTTGCGGCAGCCGGAAACGATTGTTGTCATTGAGCAAATGCCAAAAGCATTCATGCGATTGCCCTGCGCAGCACCGACGCAGCCCGGGGAAGCTGGACTGAACCCTGTATCCTGCCCCCTGTAACCTGAAGCGCCATCAACCGGATACCGCCGGTAAAGCCGCCAGCGCCTCGGCGGGCGTCGGCAGTTGCCCCTTGCCGCCGAGATTGCAATGGCTGGCAACGCCGAAAACGCCGGTCAAACCGGGATCGGTGGCGGTGTAAAGGGCGACGGTTGGCGTCTTCAGCGCGACGGCGAGATGCGTGAGGCCGGTATCGACGCCGATGGTTTCCCGCGCCCCCGCCAGCACGGTGACGAGATCAGCGATGGACAGCGGCGGCGCGGCGACGGCGTCGGGGATGGCTGTGGCCAGACGCGCCGCCCGGTCACGTTCGACGGCGCTGCCGCCGGGCAGCACGGCGCGACAGCCTTGGGCCTGCAACTGGTGGCCCAGTTCGCGCCAGTGATCTTCCGGCCACAGTTTGTCGTCGCGGCTGGTGGCCGTCAGCAGAACGGCGTAAGGCGCAGGCGGCAGCCAGGCGAAGGCAGCGGCGGGGGGGGCGGCGATGCCGTAATCGAGGGGGCCATCGGCGGCGTAACCGAATACCGCCGCCGCCAGTTTCCGGTTGCGGACGACCGCATGTTCCGTCTGCGACACGGCGTAATGCCGCTGATAAAACCGCGCCGCCAGCGGCTCGCGGATCGAGGCGGCGTCATAGCCGCAGCGCGGGCCGATGGCTTGCGTGGCGATCAGGGCGCTTTTGAGCAGCCCTTGCGTATCGAGCACGACATCGTAAGCGTGCGCTCGCACACGGGCGCGAAAAGCCGCCATTTCGCGCCACGTTTGCCGACAAAACAAATGCTTGCGCCAGCGCCGCACGGCCACCGTGAACACCTCGGCGACGGCTGGATGGAGGCGGGGGATGGCGGCGAAATTTTCTTCGACGCACCAGTCGATGACGGCATCGGGAAAATGTCGGCGGATGTCGCTGACGACCGGCAGGTTGTGGATCACATCGCCGAGCGAGGAAGTTTTCACGATCAGGATGCGCATCGGCGGATAAAATCGCGGTTTCTCAAAACCGCGATTATAGATGCCTGCCGTCGTCGGCCATTGAGCTGGGTCAGCGACGGTGCGGCGCGATAAAATTCCGCGATCCTTATTTTCAAGGCTTACCGTGAAAATTCTCGTCACCGGCGCTGCCGGATTCATCGGCATGACCACCACGCTGCGCCTTCTGGCGCGGGGCGATACCGTTGTCGGTCTGGATAATCTCAATGATTATTACGACGTCAGCCTCAAGGAAAATCGCCTTGCCCGCCTCACGGGCCATGCCAACTTTCGCTTCGTCAAACTCGATGTCGCCGACCGGCCCGGCATGGAAGCCCTGTTCGCCAGCGAGCAGTTCGACAAAGTGATCCACCTCGCCGCCCAGGCCGGGGTGCGCTATTCGCTCAAAAATCCGCACGCCTACATCGACAGCAATGTGGTCGGCTTTATCAATATTCTCGAAGGCTGCCGCCACCAGCGCGTGGCGCATCTCGTTTACGCCTCCAGTTCGAGCGTCTATGGCGGCAATACGCGGATGCCTTTTTCTGAGCACGACAGCGTCGATCACCCGGTCAGCCTCTACGCCGCGACCAAAAAGGCCAATGAGCTGATGGCCCACACCTACAGCCATCTTTACGGGCTGCCGACCACCGGCTTGCGCTTCTTTACGGTGTACGGCCCGTGGGGCCGTCCGGACATGGCTTTGTTCCTGTTTACCAAAGCCATTCTCGAAGGCAAACCAATCGACGTTTTCAACTATGGCGAAATGCGCCGCGATTTCACCTATATCGACGACATCGTCGAAGGGGTGATCCGCGTCCTCGACCGCACGGCTGCGGCCAACCCGGATTACGACCCGCTGGCCGCCGACCCGGCGACGAGCAATGTTCCCTATCGCGTCTTCAACATCGGCAACAACAATCCGGTGCCGCTGCTCGACTTCATCGGCGCGATTGAACAGGCTCTTGGCCGGACGGCGGAAAAGCGCCTCCTGCCGTTGCAGGATGGCGATGTCCCGGCAACTTACGCCGATACGGCCCTGCTCAACGAATGGGCCGGGTTTGTCCCGGCGACGCCGGTGGCGGAAGGCGTCCGGCGTTTCGTCGCCTGGTATCGCGCCTATTACGGCGTCTGACGGCGCGGCGCTGGTCGAGCGCCAGTCAATATCTTCAACTTATCCCGAGCTAAAAACCATGTGTGGAATCGTCGCCGCCGCTGCCGCCAGCAATATCGTTCCCGTTCTCATCGAAGGGCTGAAAAAACTCGAATACCGTGGTTACGACTCAGCCGGGCTGGCCGTCATCGCCGGTGAGAACATCCGCCGCATCCGCTCGGTTGGCCGCGTCGCCGAACTCGCCAGCGCCGCCGCCGATGTCAGCGCCGTCACCGGCATTGCCCACACACGATGGGCGACGCATGGCGTGCCGAGCGAGCGCAACGCCCATCCGCATGTTTCCGGCTCGATTGCCGTGGTGCATAACGGCATTATCGAAAATTACGCCGAACTGCGCGCTGAACTGACGGCGCACGGCTATCAATTCACCTCCGACACCGACACCGAAAGCATTGCCCATCTGATCGCCGCCAAGCTCAATGTCGACGCCGATCTGCTGACCGCCGTGCGCCTTGCCTGTCAGCGGCTGGTCGGCGCTTACGCCATCGCCGTGATCGACTGGCGGCAACCCGGCAAGGTCGTCGTCGCCCGCGAAGGCTCACCGCTGCTGCTCGGCGTCGCCGCCGATGGCAACTATGCGGCTTCCGACGCCTCGGCCCTGTTGCAGGTGACGCGCGATGTCATTTATCTCGAAAACGGCGACATCGCCGAACTGACGCCGCAAGGCGTGCGCATCAGCCTGTTCGACGGCACGCTGGTCGAGCGCCCGATCCACGTTTCGGAACTCTCACCGGCGGCGATCGAACTTGGCGCTTATCGCCACTACATGCAGAAGGAAATTTTCGAGCAGCCTGCGGCGCTCGCCAATACGCTGGAAATCGTCGGCGGCGGCAAAACCATACAACCCGGCATTTTCGGCGCCGAAGCCGGGCAGTTGCTCGCCGATGTCGACCACATCCTCATTCTTGCCTGCGGCACCAGCAGCCATTCCGGCCTCGTCGCCCGTTACTGGCTCGAAGCCATTGCTGGCGTGCCGTGCACGGTCGAAGTCGCCAGCGAATACCGTTATCGCACCTCGGTCCCCAACCCGCGCCAGTTAGTCGTCGCCATTTCGCAATCGGGCGAAACAGCCGATACGCTGGCGGCGCTGCGTCACGCCAAGGCGCTCGGCCAGGACAAAACGCTGGCTATTTGCAATGTGCCGGAATCGGCCATCGTCCGCGAATGCGCTCTGCGCTTCATCACCCGCGCCGGGCCGGAAATCGGCGTCGCCTCGACCAAGGCGTTTACCACCCAACTGGCCGCCCTGTTCCTGCTCACGCTGGTCATGGCCAAACTGCGCCAGCGCCTGTCCGGTGAACAGGAAAGCGCCTTCATCGAGCAACTGCGCCACCTGCCGGTGGCGGTCAACAAAATCCTCGAACTCGAACTAGCCATCGAAATCTGGGCCAAACGCTTCGCCAGCAAGCAACACGCCTTGTTCCTCGGGCGTGGCCGACATTACCCGATTGCCATGGAAGGCGCGCTCAAACTCAAGGAAATTTCCTACATCCACGCCGAAGCCTACCCGGCGGGCGAACTCAAACACGGCCCGCTGGCGCTCGTCGACCGGGATATGCCGGTCATTTCGGTGGCCCCCAACGACGCGCTGCTCGACAAACTCAAATCGAACCTCGAAGTCGTCCAGGCCCGTGGCGGCGAACTCTACGTTTTTGCCGACGCCGATTCGGAAATTCCCGAATCGACAGGCGTGCACATCCTGCGTCTGCCCGAACATTACGGCGCGTTGTCGCCGATTCTGCACATCGTGCCGCTGCAACTCCTGTCCTATCACGTCGCCCTCGTCAAAGGGACGGATGTGGACAAGCCGCGCAATCTCGCCAAATCGGTGACGGTCGAATAAGGCATGGCGACCTACGCCGTCGGCGACATTCAGGGCTGCTACGACGCCCTGCGCCGCCTCCTCGACCGCTGCGCCTTCGACCCGGCCAACGACCGGCTGTGGCTGGTCGGCGATCTCGTCAATCGCGGCCCGCAATCGCTCGAAACCCTGCGTTTCATCCGCTCCCTCGGCGACGCCGCGCTGACCGTGCTCGGCAACCACGACCTCTACCTGCTGCTGGTGGCCGAAAACAAGAGCTTCCCGCGCAAGGAAGACACCCTGCAACCACTGCTCGACGCCCCCGACGCCGACGAACTGCTCGCCTGGCTGCGCCATCAGCCGCTCTGCCACAGCGAAGGCGACTATTGCCTCGTGCACGCCGGGCTGCTGCCGCAATGGACAGCCGCCCAGGCCCGCCAACTGGCCCGCGAAGTCGAAGCGGCCCTGCAAGGCGACGCCTTCCACGAATTTACCGGCAACCTGTGGGGCAGCGAACCGGCGGCCTGGTCAGAAACCCTGAGCGGCTGGCCGCGCCTGCGGGTCATCGTCAACGTCATGACGCGGATGCGTTTTTGCACGCCCGACGGAATCATGGAATTCACCCGCAAAGGCAAGCCGGAAAACGCCCCGCCCGGCTATCTGCCGTGGTTCGCCATCGCCAACCGCCGCAGCGCCGACAGCGTGCTCATCACCGGCCACTGGTCAGCCCTCGGCCTCAAAATCACCCCCAACCTGCTGGCGCTCGATTCGGGCTATCTATGGGGCGGGCAATTATCGGCGGTGCGGCTGGAAGACCGTCAGTTGTTTCAGATTGAGGCGGCGGCAAAACGATAGCGATAAAAGGAGACACCGATGGCAGCAAGCAAAAACACCCTCAGCCTCTTTGCCCGGGCGCTCGCCTTTGCCGCCCACAAGCACCGCAAACAGCGGCGCAAGGATATTGATGGCTCGCCCTACATCAATCATCCGCTTGCCGTCATCAACGTGCTGGCGAACGTTGGCGGCGTCACCGACATGACCGTGCTGTGCGCGGCGGCGCTGCACGATACCGTGGAAGACACAAAAACGACGCCGGAAGAACTCGCCGCCGCCTTCGGCCCGAAAATTGCCGCCATCGTGATGGAAGTGACCGACGACAAATCGCTCCCCAAGAAAGTCCGCAAAGCCCGCCAAATCGAACACGCGCCGCAGCTTTCACCATCGGCCAAACTGGTCAAACTGGCTGACAAAATCAGCAATCTGCGCGACATCCTCGATTCCCCGCCCGCTCACTGGCCTGCCCGGCGTAAACGTGAATATCTCGACTGGGCGGCGGAAGTAGTCGCCGGTCTGCGCGGCGTCCATCCGGGACTGGAGGCTGCGTTCGACGAACTTCTGGCGCGGCGCGGGGAGCTTTGAGGCGGGTTACGAGACAGGTAGCAAAGTGCTCATGTTTACCAAGGTGCCGAGCCAAACGCCCGCTGGTACCGGGCGGCGATTTCTTCGCGGCTCGGTTGGTGGTTCTGGCCGCCGCGATGGGCGACTTTGATGGCGCCCATGACGGCGGCGAGCCGCCCGGTGGTCAGCCAGTCAAAGCCGTTGGCGATGCCGTAGAGGAGACCGGCGCGGTAGGCGTCGCCGCAGCCGGTGGGGTCGATGACGGCATCAGCCGTGACGCAGGGGATTCGCTGGCAGACGCCGCCGGTGTAAATGTCGGAGCCTGCGCCGCCACGGGTGACGATCAGGGCTTCCACCTCGCCCGCCAACTGCTCAAGGCTGCGGCCCGTGCGGTCGCAGAGGAGCTTGGCTTCGTAGTCGTTCACACAGGCGTAATTGGCCAAGCGCATGAAATCGAGCAGTTCGTCGCCGGTAAACATCGGCAGCCCCTGGCCGGGGTCGAAAATGAAAGGGACGCCGACGGCTGCGAATTCGCCAGCGCGCTGCAACATGCCTTCGCGGCCATCGGGGGCGATGATGCCGAGTTTGACGCCGCTCGTTTGTTCGAGCTTGTTGAGGTGCGAAAAGCTCATAGCGCCGGGGTGGAAGGCGGTGATCTGGTTGTCGTCGAGATCGGTGGTGATGAAAGCCTGGGCCGTGAAGCAGCCGGGAATCCGGCGGACGTGCTGGCGCGAGAGGCCAATCTGGTCGAGGCGTTCGAGATAGGGCGCGGCGTCGTCGCCAACGGTAGCCATGATCAGCGGCTGGCCGCCGAGGAGTTTGAGGTTGTAGGCGATGTTGCCCGCGCAGCCGCCGTATTCGCGGCGCATTTCGGGGACGAGAAAGGCAACGTTGAGAATGTGAATCTGCTCGGGCAGGATGTGGTTTTTGAAGCGGTCGGGAAAGACCATGATGTTGTCAAAAGCAAGGGAGCCGCAGATCAGTGTATTCATGGCGAAAATCAGGGATAAAAAACGTAAAGCCGATAACCGGCGGCGCCGATGTCGCGCGCTTCGAGCCACAGGTGGATGGCGGTGTCGCTATTGGCCGGGAAGCGTTCCGGACTGATCGCGGGCGGCAGATATTCAGTCGCCGCCATGACCCGGCGGGCAACGACCCGGTCGTTGGCGTCGGTCAGGGTCAGTTCAAGGGCGGGCCAATCCTGGGCGTGGGCCGCCCGGTTGCGCAGCGTGGCGTGCAGCACGAACAGGCCGCGGGCGTTGTCGGACTGGAGATCGGAGGCTTCGATGGCGACCAGATTGACATCGCGCGGCAGCGGAACGGCGATGTTGAGCATCTGGTAGTAGTCGGCGGCAGCCGGTAGTTTGAGCGTGACTTCGGTGCGGAAGTGGTGCGCCAGTTGCGCCAGCAGAACCAGAATCAGCAACAGCGCGGCGAGGACGAACGGCCACGCCGCCCGCCGGTTTTCCTCGATGGCGAAAGCCGGAGCCGCGCCAGCCAGCGTACCGGCAGCCCAGCGGTCGTAATCCGGCGCTTCGCTCAATTCGCGCACAGCGGCGAGACCGGCTTGACGCGCGGCCAAGGCGGATTGTTCCGGGGTTTCGTCGGCGTCGTCGGCAGCGTCAGTATCGTCGTCGGCCTTGGCGACGTCTGGCGCGGGTTCGCTCGCGGCAAGCGATTGAACAGCGGTCGGGGCGGCGGTTTGGGGCGGCGGCGTTACCGGAGGCGGGGGCGGAGGAACAGCCTCCTCGGGAAGCGCGACGACTGGCAATATCGTGTCGGCCCAAGCTGATTCCGGCGTCGGCGCTGTGGGCGGCGGTGGTGGCGGCGGTGGTGGCGGTGGTGCAGGCTGTGGCGGCGGCGCGGGCGGTGGTGGCGCAGGCCGTGCAGATGGCGGCGGCGAAACGGCGGGTTCCGCTTTAACCAGCGGGGCCGCCTTGAATTTCACGGCAACGGCTTCAGTCGCCGCGCGCGGCGGTTTGAGCGGGGCGCTGGCGAATGGCGCTGGCGGGAGGCTGGCGCTCACCGGCGCTTCTTCCGTCACCAGTTGGTCAAAGGCGTTGAA
>JAITWU010000261.1 GCA_031285115.1 Azonexus sp.
CTGGTGGCAGCGGCGCAGAAGATTGGTCAACGCCTGGGGTAAAATGGGCGGCATCCCAAGTCTCAACACCGTCTGTTGCCGGGTTGCTTTCGCTTCCGGATTTCAGCGTTTTTTTCGCCAAGGTTTTCCATGACAGTTTGCTCTCCTGTTGCTGCCGCCCCTGTTGCCGCCGCGTTTCCCAGACATCCGTGGACGCTGGCCGAAGTGCTTGCCCTCTACGACCTGCCCCTGATGGATTTGCTGTGGCGGGCGCAGAATGTTCATCGCCAGCATTTCGACGCCAACGCCATTCAACGCTCGACCCTGCTCTCGGTCAAGACCGGCGGTTGTTCGGAAGATTGCGGCTATTGCTCGCAATCGGCGCGGCACGCTACCGATCTCGAACGCGAACGCCTGATGCCGCTCGACGAGGTGGTAGCCGCCGCCGAGGCGGCCAAGGCCAAGGGGGCCTCGCGCTTTTGCATGGGCGCGGCGTGGAAGGGGCCGAAAGAGGGCGACCTTGAGCGCGTCCTCGACATGGTGCGCGAAGTCAAGGCGCTGGGGATGCAGACCTGCGTCACGCTCGGTATGTTGAAGGACGGTCAGGCGGAAAAATTGAAAGAGGCCGGGCTGGATTACTACAACCACAATCTCGACACCGACCGCGAGTTTTACGGTCAGGTCATCAAAAGCCACACCCACGATGACCGCCTCGATACGCTCGATCAGGTGCGCGAGGCTGGCATCAACGTCTGTTCCGGCGGCATTGTCGGCATGGGCGAGTCGCGCAAGAACCGGGCGGCGCTGCTTGTCCAGCTCGCCAATCTGCCGCAGCCGCCTGAATCAGTGCCGATCAACAATCTGGTGCCGATTCCCGGCACGCCCTTGGCCGATGCACCGCGCCTCGACCCTTTCGAGTTTGTCCGCACCATCGCCGCCGCGCGGATTACCATGCCAACCTCTTGGGTTCGCCTGTCGGCGGGGCGGCAAGAGATGAGCGATGAATTGCAGGCGCTGTGCTTTTTGGCCGGAGCCAATTCGATGTTCTACGGCGAACACCTGCTGACCACCGGCAACCCGGAGGTCGACCGCGACGACGCGCTATTTGCCCGCCTGGGCCTCAAAGCCGTTTGAGCGCGGGCGCTACCAACTACCTTGTCGACGGCCTCGTCGACCGCGCCCAGGTTGCCCGGCGCTTTGCGCGGGCGGCCAAGGCTTACGAATCCGGCGATTTTTTCGCCCGCGAAATCGACCGGCGGATGCAGGAGCGGCTCGATTACGTGACCCTGCGCCCGCAGCGGATCGTCGATCTCGGTTGCAGTCGCGGCGGCAGTTTTGCTGGCTTGGCGGCGCGTTACGCAGAAGCCGAATTGCTCGGCCTCGATCTCGTTCCCGCCATGCTGCGCGGCGCGGCGGAACCGCCATCCCACTGGCGGCGCTGGCTGGGGCTGGGGCGAGAGAAAAAGCCGCTCCGCATCGCCGCTGACGCCGCCCAACTGCCGCTGGCGGCGGCTTCCGTCAATCTCGTCTGGTCCAATCTCCTGCTGCACTGGCTCGATGACCCCTTGCCCGCGCTGGCCGAAGCCCAGCGGGTGCTGGCGGTCGATGGTCTCCTGATGTTTTCGACCCTGGGGCCGGACACCCTGCGCGAACTGCGCGCCGCGTTTGCCGACGGCTACGCGCACACCCAGCGTTTCATCGACATGCACGACCTGGGCGACATGCTGCTCGCCTGCGGCTTCGCCGATCCGGTGATGGATATGGAAGTGCTGACGCTGACTTACGACAGCCTCGACCGTCTGTTTGCCGATTTGCGCGCCGCCGGTTCGACCTGCGCCATGACGGCGCGGCGGCATGGCTTGAGCGGTCGGCAAAGCTGGCAGGCGGCGCGCGCCGCTTACGAAGCCATGCGCCAGAACGGCAAGCTGCCAGCGACTTTTGAGGTGGTGTATGGCCACGCCTGGAAGGCCGCGCCCAAGCAACTGGCCGATGGCCGGGCGATTATTCGTTTTGAGCGACCGGGGTGACAAAAACCGCCGTCAGCCCCCCACTGTCAGCCGTTCCGTCATACCTAAACAAACCTACTCATTTCTGAGCAAATCTGCTGCTGACCGTTATACGTTCACAGGAAAGGGTAAAATTCCGGGCGGGGGCGAACGAAAAAGCCCCGTGGCACCGGGGCTTTCGTCGTCTCCAATCTAACGAAAGGAGAAAGTTCGATGGAAGAATCCACGTCACGGACGAACCATCGGGCGCAGCGCATCTTGCGATACGCAGCTATGTTTATCATAGCCGTACTACTCGCAACGTGCAACACGCCCGCCTGGTAGTAGTTCGGTAGTACCCGCCGCCCGCGCAAGCGGGCGGTTCCACAGAATTTTTCATCATATCCCCTAGAAAAAAAGACCAAACAATGAGTGCAATCCACCCAATCTAACGTACTCAAAGCTCCTTATGCCGCCAGCGCGAGCCGCAGTTCGTGGATGTCGTGTTGAGCTTCGTGCAGCAGATCGGCGAAGCGTTCGCGGCTGACTGCGGCCCGTTGTTCGTCATCGACGGTTAGCGGCGCGAGGCCGGGAGCGACATCGGCGGCGAGCAGATTGGCGAAATGGAGGATGTCGCGCAGACTCGACGGGGCTTCGATATTCTGCGGCTTGCCATGTTCGTGGATCGCTTCGAT
>JAITWU010000295.1 GCA_031285115.1 Azonexus sp.
CCGTCCGCTTCGCCGCTTCTTCCCACCCCGCAGGCAGTACTGACTCTATAACCTGCCAGTCTTCTTCAAATCCAGCAAAGGCTTCTCCACTATCTCCGTCCAGTTCTTCCATCTCGCCAGGCTCCGTGGTCAATAAGGGTGAGCGTAACAGAATATGGAGGAGTAATTTAGCGCTTGTGGGGGCCGGGGGTGAGGGCAAGCAGTTTTGTAGGATGGGTAGAGCGCAGCGAAACCCATCGTTTTCCCGGCTCCGGCAGCCTTGTTCGGTTGCGCCAGCCGTAAAGGAGGGGCGTGACCCCACGGCGATGGGTTTCGCTGCGCTCTACCCATCCTACGGTTTTTGCGGAAGAAGGGTAAAACGAAACCACTCTACGCCCGGCGCACGCCGACGACGCCGTCGACGTCGTGAATCAGGGTGAGCGTCCGCTGCAAATAGTTGAGATTGGCGACTTCGACGGTAAAGCTCATGTGCGCCTTGCCTTGCTTCGACTGGGTGTTGACGCCGATGACGTTGAGCTTTTCGCGGGTGAAAATTTCTGAAATGTCGCGCAGCAAGCCTTGGCGGTCGTGCGCGTCGACGATGATGTCGGTGGCGAAAACACCGGTGGTGCGCTCGCCCCAGCCGGTTTCGATGACGCGCTCGGGGTGCAGGGCGGCGAGGTTGGCGAAATTGGGGCAGTCGCTGCGATGCACCGAAATGCCTTTGCCGCGCGTGATGAAGCCCTGAATGTCGTCGGGCGGCGCTGGTTTGCAGCAGCGGGCAAGCTGGGTTAAGAGTTTGTCGATACCGACGATGAGAATGCCCTGATTGCCATCGACCGGCTTACTGGGCCGGGCGATGACTTCGTCGGGCGGCGGCGGTTCGGCGATGTCGCCGCCACGGGCGACGGCCTGAAACTGGCGCTGGTTCAATTCGCCACGGGCAGCGGCGATGTAGAGATCATCGGCGCGGGAAAAGCCGAGTTTGTGAGAGAGTTCGTCGATATTGGCGGCGGTCTGGCCGGTGCGCTGCAATTCTTTGGCGATCAGGCTGCGCCCTTCGCTCAGGGTTTCTTCCAGCGCCAGGCTGGCGAACCAGTTGCGCGCCTTGAGCCGGGCGCTCTTGGTGTGGATGTAGCCGAGCGCCGGATTGAGCCAGTCGCGCGACGGGCCGCCTTGCCGGGCGGTGATGATTTCGACCTGCTGCCCGGTTTCCAGCGCCGTATTGAGCGACACGAGCTGACCGCCGACCTTGGCCCCCCGGCAGCGGTGGCCGAGATCGGTGTGCACCCGGTAGGCGAAATCGACCGGCGTCGCGCCCTGCGGCAGATCGACCACCTTGCCCTGCGGCGTGATGACGTAGATGGTTTCGTCGAGCGCCGCCTGTTTGTAGTGGGCAACCCAGTCGGAGCTATCAGTGACTTCGTCCTTCCAGGTCAGCAGTTGGCGCAGCCAGGCGATTTTTTCGTCGTAATCGTCCTCGTGCCCGCGCTTGCTGCCTTCTTTGTAGCGCCAGTGGGCGGCGACGCCGAGTTCGGCGTGGCGGTGCATTTCCCAAGTGCGAATCTGGATTTCCATGCTGCGCCCGTCCGGGCAGCGCACGGCGGTATGCAGCGAACGGTAGTAATTGCCCTTGGGGTTGGAGATGTAATCGTCAAATTCCTTCGGGATCGGCGTCCACAGGTTATGCACGATGCCGAGCGCGGTGTAGCAGTCCTTGAGGTCATCGACGATGATGCGCAGCGCCCGCACGTCGTACACTTCGGAAAACTCGACGCCTTTTTTGCGCATCTTGTTCCAGATGCTGTAGATGTGTTTGGGGCGGCCATAGACTTCCGGTTTGGCGACGCCCGCCGCCGCCAGTTCGCGGCGCACCTGGGCCACCGCTTCGACGATGAACTGCTCGCGCTCGCTGCGCTTTTCGTCGAGCATTCTGGCGACTTTGCGGTAGGTGTCGGGGTGGAGAAAGCGGAAGGACAAATCTTCCAGCTCCCATTTCAATTCCCAGACGCCGAGCCGGTTGGCGAGCGGCGAGTAGAGTTCGAGCGTCTCCCGCGCCACGGGAAAGCGCATTTGATCGTCGGGATTGGCGGCGTAGTAGCGCAAAGTCTGCGTCCGGCTGGCAAGACGCAGCAGGACGACGCGAATATCTTCGACCATCGCCAGCAGCATTTTGCGCAGGACTTCGACCTGCACCTTCATTTCCGCTGGCGCAACCGCGCCGCCTTCGATGTTGGCGGCGACAACCCCCCGGGTGATCGGATGCAGTTTGTTGAGCCGGGAAACGCCGCCAACCAGATGCGCTGCGGGCTTACCGAACAGTTCCTCGATACGGGCGAGGCCATGCTCGTCGATCGAGGCAATGGCAAACAGCACCGCCGCCATCCGCGATTCAACATCGAGTTTCAAACCGGCGATGATGACCGCCATGCCCAGGGCATGTGACCAGATGCGCTCGCCGCTGCCGAGCGTCCGGTCGCCATAGCTCTGCCAGGCATATTCAACGGCGCGCGTCAGGGCCGCCGCATCCGCCGCTGGCAGACCGGCTGCCAAGGTAACGAGAAACTGCTCGAAATCGCTCTGCGAAGCGACGGAATGAACAACAGAAACCATGAGCCGGGATTATAGGCGCGGCAGGGCGGCAGGAACAGCGGCGTTTGTAGCCGGAACGCCGGTCAACTGCCAACAAATAGTCACAACTGATACGCCTCGCCCCCGCCCTGCATGGTCAATTCGACCACCCGGCGGGTCAGGTGCGGGGCGAAAAGTTCGATCAGGGCGTAGTCGTGACGGCGCAGGTAGACGCCTCGGCGCACGGCGAGGCGCGTGGTGTTGGACTCGAACAGGTGGCTGGCGTCGAGCGCCGTCAACCCGGCGTCGCGCTGCTCATCGAAGGCCAGCGTCGAAATGATGCCAAGGCCGAGGCCGAGGCTCACGTAAGTTTTGATGACATCGGCATCAAGCGCCGTGAGCACGACATTGGGAATCACATTGATGCGCTCGAAGGCGCGGTTGATCCGCGAACGGCCAGCGAAGGCGGTGTCGTAGGTAATCAGCGGCCATTTGACCAGTTCGTGCAGGGAAAGCGGTTTGGCCGTCAGAATCGGATGGCCGCTTGGGGCAATCACGCAGTGGTTCCACTGGCGGACGGGCAGGGTCATCAATTGCGGATACTGATCGAGCGCCTCGGTGGCGATACCGATGTCGGCTTCGCCCGCCTGCACCCATTCGGCAATCTGGGTCGGACTGCCCTGGTGCATTTCGAGCTTGACGCCGGGGTGGCGGGCAACGAAATCGCGGACGACGACCGGCAGGGCATAGCGGGCTTGCGTATGCGTGGCGGCAAGGACCAAGCGACCACGCTCGCCGGTCGAAAAATCAGCGGCGGCGCGTTTCAGGTTTTCCGCCTCGCTCAAAATGCGCTCGGCAAGCGAGAGCACCGTCCGCCCCGGCTCGGTGACGCCGGTAAAACGCTTGCCGCTGCGCTCGAAAATGGTGACGCCAAGTTCGTCTTCAAGCAGCCTGACCTGCTTGGAGATGCCGGGCTGCGAGGTATAGAGCGATTCCGCCGCCTCAGAAACATTGAGTCCCTGGCGCTGGATTTCGACGATGTAGCGGAGTTGCTGGAGTTTCATGATTCAGGTGTAGGTTGGGTAGAGCGCAGCGAAACCCAACACGGGCGGTTGAATGAGCACCGTGACGATGGTTTTTCAGCCTTCTTTCCCGGCCCCTCTTCCACAAACACAACCATATGCACACAAATCAGAGCGGGTGGTTTTGATCCTCCCCGTTCCGCAGGAATGGGGAGGGGGACCCTGCGCAG
>JAITWU010000304.1 GCA_031285115.1 Azonexus sp.
GTAATAGAGATTGGTTTCGCCGTCGGTTTCCCACGAACAGCCGAGCCATTTGACGGAATCGACGATGGAATCGACGTATTCCTGTTCTTCTTTCTCAGGATTGGTGTCGTCGAAACGCAGGTGGCAGCGGCCCGCATATTGTTCAGCGAGGCCGAAATTGAGGAGGATGGATTTGGCGTGGCCGAAATGCAGATAACCGTTGGGTTCCGGCGGAAAGCGGGTGCGGATTCTGGCGGCATCGAGCGGCGCTTTGGCGTGGTCGGCAGCCGGACCGGGCCGCCCGGCCCAGCGGCGCTCGGCGTGTTTGCCTGCGGCAAGGTCGGCTTCGATGATGTTCTTGATGAAATTGGCCGCCGGGGCGGGGGCGTTGGATTCTTTGCTCATGGCGGAATGTGCGAAATGGCGAGGGCGCATTTTAAGCGATACGCCACCCGCTTTTTCAGAGCGCCGGACCAGACTGAAACCTGTATCCTGAACCCTGACCCCTGTTACAGCACGAACCGTCCCAAATACCAGCCCAGACCAGCAATCAAGGCGCTGCACGGAATGGTCAGAATCCACGCCCAGACGATGCCGCCAGCGACCCCCCAGTTCACCCGGCGAGCGCCGCGCGTAGCGCCGACACCGGCAATGGCGCCGGTGATGGTGTGGGTGGTCGATACCGGAATGCCGAAAAAGGAGGCGAGGAACAGGGTGAAAGCGCCGCCGCTGTTGGCGCAGAAGCCGCGCGCCTGATTGAGTTTGGTGATGCGGTTGCCCATCGTCTTGACGATGCGCCAGCCGCCGAACAGGGTGCCGAGGCCCATGGCCGTGTAGCAACTGAGCACGACCCAGGCGGGAATGTCCGACTCGGTGGTCGACAAATTGGCGGCAATCAGAATCAGCCAGATGACGCCGACTGTTTTTTGCGCGTCGTTGCCGCCGTGGCCCAAGCTGTAGGCTGCTGCCGAAAGCAACTGGAAGCGGCGGAAATATTTATCCACCTTGCGCTGGGTCATACCTCGACAAATCCATGAAACGGCAACCATCATCAAAGCGCCGAGGAAAAAACCGAGCAGCGGGGCGATGAAAATGAAGGCGATGATTTTGAGAACGCCGGAAGCGACCAGACTGCCAAACCCGGATTTGCAGACCGCAGCGCCAATCAGCCCGCCAACCAGCGCGTGTGACGACGAGGAAGGAATACCGTAATACCAGGTAATCAGATTCCAGGCGACGGCCCCGATCAGCGCGCCGAAAATCACATAATGATCGACGATGCCGGGGTCGACCGTGCCTTTGCCGATGGTCGCCGCGACCTTGAGGTGAAACAGAAAGTAGGCGAGAAAATTGAACCCGGCGGCCCACAGCACGGCGTGCTGCGGCTTCAAAACACGGGTTGAAACAATGGTGGCGATTGAATTGGCGGCATCGTGAAAGCCGTTCATGAAATCAAACACCAGCGCGACTGCCACCAGCGTTACGACAACGCCCATGCCGATGCTCATCGTTTCCATCGGGGGCGCTCAGGAATTTTCAAGGACGATGGATTCGACCGTGCCAGCGACATCCTTGCAACAATCGGTGACCGATTCGAGCAACTGGTAGATTTCCTTCAACTTGATGACCTCGCGGACATCCGGCTCTTCGCGGAAAGTTTTTGACATCGCCACCCGCAACTGGCGGTCGACCTCCGATTCGAGGTCGGTGATTTCGTGGCAGAGCTTGAGGATGGTCGGCGCGTTGTTCATGTCGTGCAGCAGTTTGACCATAGCGCAGACATTTTTGCAGGAACGTTCGGTGGCGATGGCCATCTCCCGGGTTTCCGCCGGAATGCGGTGGATGTCGTAGAGCGACATGGCCTCGGCAACGTCCTGGGTAACGTCGAGGATGTTATCCATGCCGTTGATGAGGGCGTGGATTTCGTCGCGGTCGAACGGGGTGATGAAAGAAGTGTGCAACTGCGACAAGAGATCGTAGGTAATCGCATCGGCCTTGTTTTCGATGGCGTCGATTTCGTCGGCCAGCGCCTGGGCATCGCCAGAACCATCGGTCAGCGCCGCGATCAGTTTGCCGAGAGTGACGCCGCCCTGGGCGATCAGTTCGCCGTGAGCATTGAAGTAGTCAAAATACTTGCCCTCTTTGGGCATCAAGGCATCGAACATGATGTTTGAATAGATCTTCTTGTGGCAAAACACAATTCTAGCACTCCGCTTCTGCCGTCGTCGGGGCGATTTCAGAATCGCCGCCAGTCTTTGCGCTCAGGCTAGAATCGCCGCCAGAACGCTTGAAGGAGAGGAATCAATGGGAACCGGACTGATCGCTGTCGGCTGTGGCGCGGCCCTGGGCGCCTGGTTGCGCTGGGGGCTTGGCGTCGTCCTCAATCCGCTGTGGCTGGGCGTGCCGCTCGGCACGCTGGCGGCCAATGTGATTGGCGGTTATCTGGTTGGCGTCGCCGTTGGCCTGTTTCATCTTCATGCCGACCTGTCGCCAGCAATCAGGCTGTTCGTCATCACCGGCTTTCTTGGTGGGCTGACGACTTTTTCGACCTTTTCCGCCGAAGTCGTCGAACGTCTGCTCGCCAATCAGCCGGGGCTGGCGATTGGCTTGGCCGCGCTGCATCTCGCCGGTTCGCTGACGGCCACCTGGCTCGGCCTGGCGACGGTTGGCGCAACGCGAATTTGGGCCTAAGATGAAGCACTGGCGCGGGTCGCCTGCCAAATGTCGTATGCCGTTTGGCAAAGAGCTTGTTGTAGTTTGAATACGGCAGGGGAAAATAAAACGACAAGGAGAAGAAGTGGGAGTGACTTCTTGGCGCTAAAATGCAAAAAATATAATTTATGAGAGTTTTTTTGGGCTGCTGAATGACGACAAAGTATTTTTGGCGTTTTGGCATCTTTTTAGCGATCGGCATTTTCTTTGGCCTGATGGCTTGGATCGGCCTTGATCTGCAACAATCCCGGCAACGCGAGATTGCCGCAGCCGGACGCATCGGCGATACGCTGACCAAGTTGCTCGAAGGTCATTTTCTCGCTTCCACCCGGCAGATCGACCAGCAACTCCTTGATTTTACAATTCAGTTTCAGACAGCGGTGCTGGAGCGGCAGTCCCGGCCCCTGATCGAAGCCGAGCTGCGCCGCCACAAGGCGAACTTTCCCGAGGTGACGAGTTTTCGCATCGCTGGCGTCAATGGCAACTATCTCTACGACGCCAGCGGCAAGCTGTCGGACTCCAATATCAGCGACCGCGACTACTTCGTTCGCCTGCGCGATGACAGAAACGCCGGTCTGGCCATATCGCGCCCGATTGTGTCGCGGGTCACCGGCAAGACCGTGATCGTCTTTGCCCGGCGTCTTGAGGATTTTCGCGGCAATTTTGCTGGCATTGTGGTGGCGGCCCTCGATGCCGATTACTTTGAGCGTTATTACCAGGGCGTCAATGTCGGGGAAAACGGCGTCGTCGCGCTGCGCAGCGCCGACATGACCCTGTTCGCCCGCTGGCCGCACTGGGTGCAGCAACGGGAGCTGCACCCGAGCAGCAAGGAAATCGGGGCGCTGTTGGCGGCTGGACAAAAGTCCGGCTCTGTGTCGCTTGCTTCCGAGCTTGACGGGCAAAAGCGGATTTACAGTTACCGGCAGATTGACGGTCTGCCGCTGGTGTTCGTCGTCGGTCTGGCCGAATCCGAGGTGCTGGCCGAGTGGCAGGGCCGCGCCATCATCTACGGCGCGCTGGGTTCCGCCTTGCTGGTCATGTTGCTGGTGGTGGCGCGTTTGTGGCGGCGTCGCTACCGTGCGATCGAAGCCCTGAGCGAGCGGATGAGCCGGGCCTATGAAGAAAAATCGCGCCAGTCGCGCGCCCTCCTCGATTCGATTCCTGACATGGCCTGGCTGCTCGACAACGAAGGTCATTTTCTCGCGGTCAACGAAGCCTTTTGCCAATATATCGAGCGGCCAATGGCGGAAATCGTTGGCCGCACCGTCGCCGACCTTTTTCCGCCGGTCGAGGCCGAGCGCCTGCGTCAGGCGCAGCGTGAGGTCTACAGCCGGGGTGAGCAGGTGCGCCACGAAGACTGGTTCGAGGTCAAAGGACGAAAGCGGCCATTCCTGTTCGTGCGGATGCCGGTCTATGACGAGGCTGGCGAATTGACCGGTCTGGCTGGCGTCGCCACCGACATGACCGAGCGTTTCGAGGCCGAGGAGCGGCAGCGTCTGGTGACGCAGGTCTTCGACCACAGCGGCGAAGCCATGTTGATCCTCGACAAGGAGCGCCGGGTGGTGACCATCAACCATGCGGTAACCGCCCTGTCCGGTTACCAACTGGCTGATTTGCAGGGCTGGCGTCCGGGGTCGAAGGTCACGGAATTCAAGGATTTGCTGACTTACGAACAGGTTGTGACCGTGTTGACGGCAGCCGGGGAGTGGCGGGGCGAATTGTGGATAACCCGCAAGGACGGCACCCTGCTGCCGGTTGGGTGCCAGATTACGGCGATCCGCAATGCGGCGGGCGAGCTGGTCAACTGGTCGGTGTTCATGACCGATGTCAGCGAGCGCAAGGCGGCTGAGGCCCACATTGATTTGTTGACGCATTTTGACCCGCTGACGGCGCTGCCCAACCGCCAGGGATTTTCCCGCCTCATCGGCGAGTGGCTGGCGGCTGACCGTCAGGGCCTGTTGATGCTGATCGACCTCGACGATCAGTTGAACCGGATCAACGACGCTTTCGGCCATGCCGCCGGTGACGCCGTTCTGCACCGGATGGCGCTGCGCCTCAGCCGCTCGCTTGGCGAAAGCCATATGCTGGGACGCCTTGGCGGCGACCTTTTCGCCGTCCTCCTCGATGAGGGCAAACTCTCGGAACCGCCGGATGTTTTCATCAAGAAACTGCTCGATAGCCTCGCCCGGCCAATCAAGGTCGAAGGCAGCGACATCGTTCTCGGCCCCAGCGCCGGTATTTGCCGCCTCTTCGTCGATGGCCGGGAGGTCGCCACCCTGCTGCAAAATGCCGATGCGGCGCTGCATCAAGCGCGTGAGATGGAGCAGGCGAGCTTCCGTTTCTTCTCGGTCGACATGAATTTACGCATGGCCGAGCGCCTGCGCCTCGAAAGCGAACTGCGCGGCGCCTTAGCGCGCGGCGAAATGGAAGTGCATTACCAGCCGCAGGTCGACTTGAAGAGCGGCGAGATCGTCGGCTTCGAGAGCCTCCTGCGCTGGCATCACCCCGAACTTGGCGCGGTCTCGCCAGTCCGCTTCATCCCGATTGCCGAGGAGAGCCGGCTGATTCTGCCGATCGGCGCCTGGGTGCTGGAAGAAGCCTGCCGCCAGAACAAACTCTGGCAGGACGCGGGTATGCCGCCGAAAACCGTGGCCGTCAATCTCTCGGCGATTCAGTTCCACAGCACCGACATCATCGAACTGGTCAAGGGCGCGCTCGCGCGGACCGGCCTGCCCGCCCACTGTCTCGAACTCGAAATTACCGAAAGCGTCCTCGTCGAAGATCCCGAGCGCGTCGTGCGCCTCATGGACGGACTCAAGGCGGTCGGCGTCAGCATCTCGATCGACGACTTCGGCACCGGCTATTCGAGCCTTTCTTATTTGAAGCGCTTTCCGATCGACAAGATCAAAATCGACCGCACCTTTGTCCGCGACCTCGAAACCAGCGCCAACGATGCGGCCATCGTGCGCATGGTCGTCGGCATCGCCGCCGAACTCGAACACCAGGTCATCGCCGAAGGCGTCGAGGCCGAAGGGCAGATCGAGTTCCTGCGCCAGCTCCGCTGCGACGCCTACCAGGGCTTCTACTGTAGCCCGGCCGTTCCAGCCAGCCAGATCCCGGCGCTGGTCGCGGCTTACCAGCCGCTGTCGTCAGGGCAATCGCACGAATGATCATCGCGTGGGCCGACATGGCCCTCCCCCGGTACAACCCGCCCCCCCCTTTACGTTTTAACCCGGGGACATTGTTTACATCTCCTTGCTCGTGCCAGCGGTTCGCTGGTGCGATCTTGCCGGTTCTTTCATCCAACACC
>JAITWU010000305.1 GCA_031285115.1 Azonexus sp.
GTGCCGCTGGCGACGCTTTCGGCGATTGTCATGGTGGTCGCCATCAATATGGGCGAATGGCATCACTTCCAGAAACTGCGGCGCATGACCAATTCCTATCGGGTCATTTTGCTGGCTACCTTCTTTTTGACCGTGCTCTTTGATCTGACCGTGGCCGTCGAACTTGGCATGGTGCTGGCCTGTTTGTTTTTTATCTATCGCATGTCGGAACTGACCCGCGTCGAGCGCCTGCCACTTGCCGAAGAAGCCGACGAGCCGCGCTTTCTCTACCCCGACGGCAGTATGCGGGTCGCTGCCTGGCAGTTGTTCGGCTCGCTGTTTTTTGGCGCGGTGAATAAGCTCGAAAGCCTGCTCGACCCGGCGGCGGGTCATCCGGAAGTGGTGATTCTCGACCTCAAACAACTGGTGCAGATCGACACCACCGGCATCGAAGGTCTCGACAATCTGCTCGACAAGCTCAGAAAACGCGGCGGCGCGCTGCTGGTCTGCGGCCTCAACGCCCAGCCGGGATCATTGTTGCACCGCGCCGGGTTCATCGACCATCTCGGCCCGGAAAATGTCTGTAAAGACCTCAGCGACGCGCTGGCCCGCGCCTATATCCTGCTGCCCAGTTTGATGGGCGGCGACGAGGATTATTGAAAAACAGCGCCGCGCCATCCGCGCCAAGACCGTGCCATAATCGGCGTTTCGCCGGTTTGCCGCCTGTCTGCATCTACCCTCAAGGAGAAATTCCATGTTCTCGCGCCAAGGTTTGATCATCGCCGCGCTGTTGCTGCTTGTCGCCATTGCCACCGCGATTGGCCTCTATGTGGCGAAAACCGGGCAGCCAGATGCGGGCGAGGCCGCCGAGGCCGGGCCGTTTCAGATTGCCGATTTCAATGTCCGCGAACTCGATGGCTCGCCCGCGCTGGCGTTGAGTTTTACCCATCCGCTCGACAGCGGCCATCGCTACGACGAGGAAATTCAGGTTTTCGCCATGCCGCCGCGCGCCGGTGACGCGACGAAGCCAGCTAGCGATGACGAAAACAGCGACTACTACGAGGAGGATGGGGGCCAGCCGTCCGGCAACACCGTACCGACCGTCAGCACCGACCCCAAGGATGTCGCCATCGAAGGCGGTACGCTGGTCAAAGGCGCCTGGGTGCTGGGCGACAATCCGCGCCTCCTCTATTTCCCGCATGTCAAGCCGCAGACGCGCTATGTCGTGCGCGTCGCCGCCGGGCTGCCAGCGGCGGGCGGGGCCAAATTGAATGAAGAAGGGCGTTACGCGGTGATGACGGCGATCGTCGCCCCGGCCTATTACTTCGCCAGCCGGGGCATGGTGCTGCCCGCGCGGCAGAATGGCGGGCTGCCGGTGGTCACGGTCAATGTGCCGGAGGTCGATGTGCAGTTTCTGCGCGTCAAGGCCGAGCAGTTGCCGCGTTTTCTCGACAAGGTGATCAGCGGCCCGCGCCTCAAAGCAGCGCAAAACAGCGATGAAGACGAAGAAGACGGCGGCTACTACGACTGGCGGGCGACCAGTCTCCAGGGCGCGGTCAACAACTGGCAACTCGATAACCTCAACAAGCTCACCGAGAGCGTTTTCGTTGGCCGCTTTTTGACCGAGCAGCAGGCCGACAAGCGCAACACCACTTTTTTGCCGGTCGAGGAAATCGAGGCGCTCAAGGAGCCGGGCATTTATATCGCGGTGATGAGCCAGCCCAACCGCTTCCGTTATGAATATCAGGTCACCTATTTCTACGTCAGCGACCTGGGGCTTTCCGCCCGTCTTTTCGCCAAGGGGGCGGATGCCTACGTCAGTTCGCTGACCAGCGGCAAGGCCGTTTCCGGCGTCGAGGTCAGTTGGCTCGACGGCAACGGCAAAGTCCTGGCCCGCGCCGAGACCGACGGCAATGGCCGCGCCGCTTTTGCCGAGCGGCCCGCTGCGGCCAAGGTCGTCATGGCCCGCCAGGGCAAGCAGGTGTCGTTGATTGCGCTCAAAGAACCGGCGCTCGATCTTTCCGAATACGACATCACCGGCCAGTCGGGTCAGGCCGTGCGGCTCTTTCCTTACGCCGGGCGCGATCTTTACCGGCCCGGCGAAAACTTTGAGCTTTCGGTGCTGGCGCGTGACGCCGACGGCCAGCCGATTCCCGCCCAGCCGGTGCAGGCCGTTTTGAAGCGCCCGGATGGCAAGGATCAATTCACCGCCACCTGGCAGCCCGACGCCAAACAAGCGGGCTATTACCGGCACAAGCTGGAAGTGCCGCTCGATGCGCCAACGGGCCGGTGGACGCTGCAACTGCGGGCCGACCCGGCAAGCAGGCTGGCGACGGCGAGCTTTGGCTTCAATGTCGAGGAATTTTTGCCGGAACGCATGAAACTCGATCTCGCCAGCAAACAGGCGGCGCTGCGGGCCGATGAAACGCTGGTGATCGACATCAAGGGCAGCTATCTCTACGGCGCGCCCGCCGCAGGCAACGAATTGCGCGGTATCGCCACCTTTTTGCCGGAGAAAAACCCGCTCAAAAAACAGTTGCCGGGTTTTGAATTTGGCGACGCCAATGAGCAAAGCCAGATCGAGCGCAACGAACTGCCGCAGGCCGAACTCGATGAAAACGGCCTCTTCTCGCTCGATGTCGATCTCGCCCCGGCCAGGGGCAAGCATTCGCCCTACAAACTGGTGACTTCGCTGAGTCTGCTCGAAAGCGGCGGTCGTCCGGTGATCCGCAATTTTGAGCGGATCATCTGGCCAGCGCCGGAACTGGTCGGCGTGCGCCCGCTGTTTACCGGCGATTACGCCCGCGAAGGCAGTCTCGTCCAGTTTGAAGTCGTCCGCGCCAATGCCGCAGGCAGCCTGAGCGCCGCCAACGCGCTGCCGGTGCGCCTGTTCCGTGAAAACCGCAGCTATTACTGGCGCTTCGACGACCAGCGCGGCTGGAATTCCGGCTTTACCGAAACCGATGAACTGGTCAACACCACCACCGTCAGCATCCCCGGCGGCGGGCGCAACAAACTCAACGTACCGGTCAAATATGGCCGCTACCGGCTGGAAATTTTTGATCCGGCGACCAGCCAGACGCTCAAATACCGCTTCTACGCCGGTTGGAGCGCCAAAACCGAAGAAGGCCAGGGCATCCGCCCCGATAAAGTGGCTTTGAAATTCGACAAACCGGCCTACCGCGAGGGCGAGACGGCCAGACTGACCATCACCCCGCCGCACGCGGGCGAGGCGCTGGTGACGGTGGAAAGCGACCAGACCCTGTGGGTCAAGCGCATGTCGGTCGCGCTCGATGGAAGCACCATCGACATTCCCGTCGACAAGACGTGGAAGCGCCACGACCTCTATGTTTCCGTCGCCGTGCTGCGCCCCGGCAGCGCCGGGGAGAAAGTGACGCCCGCCCGCGCCTTGGGTGTCGCCTTCCTGCCGCTCGACCGCAGTGAAAAGAAACTCACCGTCAATCTCGACGCGCCCAAGAAAATGCAGCCGGAAGCGCCGCTCAAGGTCAAGGTCAGCGTGCCCGGCCTCGCTGACAAAACGGCTTTCGTCACCCTTTCCGCCGTCGATGTCGGCATTCTCAATATCACCAATTTCAAGACGCCCGATCCGTTTGAAGGCTTTTTCGGCAAGCTGCGCTACGGCGC